>JAQGOX010000005.1 GCA_028293365.1 Verrucomicrobiales bacterium
ACGTTAATCCGAACATTTTACGTATGGGCGGAATATTTGGAAACATGAATCATTCCAGCGAAACACCGTTTCGCAAACTACCTCGCCTGCCTGACATCAAATACTCCGGGACCACCGACAAAAACGGGGAAATAACCCTGCAAAATATTCCGGCAAGCACCCGGTTTTTAGACGTCGAACATTCGCACTTCCAACTGCCTGTGGACGACCAATACAAAGACCGAACCGTTCGATTTTCTCTTACTCCAGGCGCAACCAAAACCTTGGGTTTGACCTTGCAACCCATTGGAAAGGATTTCCTCGGAACATCCCAATGATTCAAGAGAATGGATTACAACGTATGACCGAGGGCCGCGTTTAAACAAGTTGGAGGTACGCCGACATTTCCGATTGTATAGTCGGTGCTGCCCAGGGGACAATTGGTTCCTCCTTTAAGATATGGAGCCACGTTTGCCAGCGAAACTGCAGCATTGGCTGCGGCTTTGGTTTCCAACGCCCATTGCTCTTTCGCACCATCAATTTGGTGCAGGTTATTGATACAAGCATTCATCTGTGCGGTCGTGCGCGCTTTGACGAAGTTTGGGATGGCGATGGCGGCTAGAAGTCCGATGATCGCTACTACGATCATGATTTCTACGAGAGTGAACCCAGCTTTGCGATTTGTTTTGATGTTCATGGATTTGATTTTTAGCGGTTAAATTTCGGTGCATGAGCGCACCGAGATGAATCCGCTTAAGCAAAAACAGCGCCAGCTCCAAAAAACCGGTTTATTTTAATGGAAAGACCTCCAACATCCCGAAATGTCACACAAATGCTCGTCCACGAGTTTAGAGTGTCTCTTTCCAGGACGGTCCAGCAAACCCGGGAAATTACCTGCACACCCAGTTTACGATGCATTAGGCAAAGCGTTTCCGACCAGCCGACGGGCGGAAATTGAGATAGGAATTCGCACTGTCTTGACGGATTGAGCGACTGAACTACACTCCGGCGATGCAATTTGCCGCCCGGAGCATTCGATGAAGAAGCCATCCTTGTTGATCATTTTTTTAACCGTGTTCCTCGACCTGATTGGGTTCGGGATCGTGATGCCTTTATTGCCTATCTACGGAAAAACAATGGGGGCACAGGGATTCATGATAGGAGCGATATTCGCGGTCTTTTCGCTCATGCAGTTCCTGTTTGCACCGGCATGGGGGCGATTGTCTGATCGAATTGGGCGCCGTCCGGTAATCCTGATTGGCAATGCCGGGTCGGCTATCGCCTACGCTCTTTTTGCGATCGCCTCAGGGATGAGCGGATCGACAGGGTTGATCGTGCTGATGCTATCGCGCGTTTTCGCAGGAATCTGCGGCGCAACGTTGTCAGTAGCTTCGGCATACATTGCCGACATCAGCCCGCCGGAGAAGCGTTCGAAAAGCATGGGGTTGATTGGGATGGCCTTTGGACTGGGCTTCATTTTTGGTCCGGCACTGGGATCGTTCACCGCTTCCAAATTTGGCGTGCAAGGCCCGGGCTGGACGGCAGCCTTGTTCTGCGGAGCGAACTTTTTGCTCGGCTGCTTCATTCTGGCCGAAAGCCGAAAGCCAACTTCCGAGGAGGCTGTGAAACGGCCGCGGATGGCGCAATGGACGCATACATTGCGCCTGCCGACAGTCGGGTTTTTGATTGCAGTTTATTTTCTGGCGACCTTCTGTTTTACCTGTTTCGAAACGACTTTCGGCTTATTGGTAAATGATCGTTTTCATTACGACCAAACCAAGATTGGTTATTTGTTCACCTATTGCGGATTGCTCGCAGCTTTTTTGCAGGGGGGGGCGATCGGACGTTTAGTCAAAAGCGTGGGCGAACCGCGCTTGATTTCGCTTAGCTTGATCGTGACAGCAATCAGTCTTGCACTACTGCCATATTTCACAACGCTGGGTGGATTGCTTTTGGGACTTGGGCTGTTTGCAGCGGGGTCCGGGATCAACCGGCCTCCGACTTTTGGAATGATATCGCTGCTGAGCCCCGCAAATGAACAGGGACAGACACTGGGCGTCGCGCAAAGTGCCGCCAGTTTGGCGCGAATTCTGGGGCCGCTTTTTGCGACCAGCATTTACGTGATTCGCCCCAGTTTGCCGTATCTAGTCTGTGGAGCAGTTGCCCTGATCGCAGGAGTATTGGCCTGGTACTGGCTTTGCCGCGCACCGGTCAAAGGTTTTGGAAAGCCGGAGCAGTCGTCCGTTTAGCGGAGCTTCCGGGTCAAGATTGCCTGGTTATAAATTCGATAAATGCGTCCAGCACCACCTGGGGCTTCAGGTTTGAGAGTCCGCAGTCTGCCTCCAGCAAACGTATGTCTGGACTGCGAGGACGCCAGATTTGCGCATTCGTCTCTCCCCAAAGAATCAGCCCTTTTAGACCGAGTGCAGCCGCGAGGTGTGAAATGCCCGAATCGTGCCCGATATAAGCGCTGCACACCTGCAAATGCCGCGCGACCTCAACGAGTGGCTGACTTCGCAAAACTTTAACGCGATTTGGTTCCAGGCGGGCAGACAGGTATTCCAACTTATCTCCTTCAGCCTCACCGCCAACGAGCAATACGCCCCCGGACCGCCGGGCCTGCAACGCGAGCGCAAATTCCAGCCAGGCCTCGATCGGCCAATTTTTCTTTTCGCTCCCGCTCCCGGGATGAATCGCGAACCAAATATCGGACGATAATTCCGGAGCCGGCAAATGAAGCCGCGGCTGCGGGTCGGCATCAAAAATGGCTAAGGCCCTGAGGGGACTCAAAAAGAGATCCGTTGCGTGAACCGTTTCGTCGCTGGGACGGTGCGGACCACAAATGAATTGGCCTTTAAAACAGCTTTTAACATTCGACTCGAAAAATTTATCCGGATCGTAAAGGTAGGAGAAAATCAGTGCGAACTGGCTGAAGTATTCACAAAGTTTTGAATCCAGATCTCCCTTCGGAGCAAAAAATCGCGCCAACGCGCGCGATTCTATGGAAAGACTGCCATGGGCAAGCCCGCTGGCCAGGGCGAGAGAGGTTACATTGGGATATCCAAGCAGCTCAATGTGCGCATCCGGGAAGTGTTCGCGAAGTGCGCTCAACACCGGAAGTGTGAGAATAAAATCTCCAATCGCGCCACCGCGGATAACGAGGATCTTGCCCTTGGCAGGCATGGAAGAGACGATCTTAAAAAGCAAAGAGACCCAATGCAATGATTAGCATCGCAAAACCAATGCGAATCCCACTCTGGACCTTTAATCGTTGGGGAGATGCCGTCAGCCACAGTAGATAATCACGCAACCGCCAGGGAGAAATGGTGAACCACATTCCGGCGATGATCCAGACGTAGCACCAGGCAGAAACGATCACATGCCAGGGAGAGTTTGACCAACGGGCGAAATTAAGTGTGAACCAGGCGAGCAAAAGCAGCACCACTGAAAGTCCGCGCACCGCAAGGTAGTCGCGCACAAAAAAACAAGTTCCAAGGCCCACCCCGCCGAAACCGAGGAGCATGAGGTTTTTGTAGGCGGCAAAATCCGAAATCGATTCGTTGTTCAGGTTGAAGAGAAACCATAACGTACCCAAAGGCATAAGGAAGTAACCCCACGCTTGAGACCGAGCGAACTTTCGAGCGGATACGGTAAATGCAGCCGGTTGCACCAAGGCATAAAGATTGAGCGCTCCGTAAACAGCGCCGAGAATGACGGACAAGGTGGAAAACTTCATGGTCGCACCGCTTAATCAACTCCTAGAATTGCCGGATCACCGTACAGCGTGAACGAACCAGCCCGCGTTATCTTAACATCCATGAGCTCTCCAACATGCCGGGGTGCACCTTCGAATACAACGATTTTGTTGCATTCGGTCCGGCCAGTCAGCCGTGCAGGATTCCTGCGACTGGGTCCTTCAACCAGAATCCGAACCTGTTTTCCAATAAAGCGTTCGTATTTGATCGCTCCAATCCGATTGATCTCCTGAAGGAGCTGATCCAACCGTTTCTCCTTCACTTCTTCGGCAAGTTGCCCTGACATAGCCGCTGCTGGCGTGTCACGTCGTTGAGAATATTTGAAAATAAAAGCGTTATCAAATTGCGCTTCGCGAACGAGGGACAATGTTTCCTCGAAGTCCATTTCCGATTCACCGGGAAATCCGACGATAATGTCGGTCGTGACGCCGATGTCCGGTTTCACCTCCCTAAGTTTCTGAATGATCGAGAGAAAACGCTCACGCGTGTAACCTCGATGCATCAGTTTCAGCAGCCGGTTGCTTCCGGTCTGGACGGGAATGTGGGCGCTGGCACACAGCTTCGGCAAACGGGCATAGGCTTCTGCCAGATCGTCTCCATACCCTTTCGGGTGAGGCGAGGTGAATCGAATTCGTTGAATTCCGTCGATATCGTGAATCGCATCAAGCAACTGGACGAATGGAGAATGGCCGCTCTTAACGCCGATTTCGCGTTTGCCATAGCTGGTAACAATCTGGCCAAGCAACGTAATTTCTTTAACTCCGCGTCCTGCCAAAGTTCGGCACTCGTCAACGATGTCGTCGATGGATCGGCTTCGTTCTGCGCCACGGGTATAAGGGACAATGCAGAAAGTGCAATATTGGTTACACCCTTGCATAATACTCACGAAGGCGCTGAAAGAGGGACCCGCAGCATCCGACAAATGCTCTTTAATCGTAGCTTCGCTACCCGACTCCTCGGCAACTTCCGCTATACGAGATCGTTTGCCGGAAAAAATGTCGTTTAAATATTCGCCCGTACGATGAAATTTCTGCGTTCCGACAACCAGGTCAACCTGAGGAAGGTCATCGAGCAATTCCTTTCCCCGGCTTTGGGCCATGCACCCCATAAACCCGAGAACGAGGTTGGGCCGCGCCTTGCGGACCTCTGCGGCGAGATTCTGCATTTTGCCAATCGCTTTTTGCTCGGCATTATCGCGAACACTGCAAGTGTTAAGCAATACGACATCGGCAACGAGTTCGGAAGGAGCGATACTGTAACCATCTGCAACCAATTGAGCGGCAACTGCTTCAGAGTCACGCTCATTCATTTGGCAACCGTAAGTTTTGATATAAACGCTGCGCATCACAAATCTTGAACTCGGGGAAATTACGGTATGGGACAACGGTTGGAAAGCCACAATCACGGTGACCTATGTGTACAAGCAAAAGCCGTCCCCAAATGGGGACGGCTTTTATCTGTATTAAAAGCATTTACCGCCGGTAATCGGGCCGAGGTTCATAGTCTGGACGGCTTCCGTATTCTGGCCTGCCACTATAATCCGGTCGCCCAATAGGCCCGCCGGGCTCGATCACCACACGTTCGGGACCTCCGCGATACTCCTCGTGATCCCGGTCGCGGTCATGCCGATAGCCTGAGTGTTCATGCCGATCGCGATCATGGGCGCAACCCGCTGCGCCCAATCCAATGATACCTGCCACAATGAAACATCCCCATTTTTTTGTCATAGTTACCTCCTAATCAATGTTCCATCGATATTAGGAGGTGCCACGCGGGTTGAAGACCCCGAGATTCCCTGCATGTTCAAATGGTTTCCCTGATGAATAGGGAACTGTGATTTAGCTTTCGTTATTCAAGCACCTTTTCGAAACGATTTCCATGCGTCGAGACAACGCTGAGCGGTCTCAAATTCCGAGTAGCGGCTTCCTTCCTGCTCCAGCAAATAATATTCAACTCCGCCGACAGATTCGAGTGTCGCAATCAATTCTTTCCACGGAGTAATTCCTTCCCCGAAGAGCACCCGATATCCCTTTTCATCCGAACCCTTGCCGGGAGCCCACTCCTTCAAATGAACACTTTTAATTCTTCCGGGGTGGGCTTTAACCCACGCAATCGGGTCGGCGCCGGCCTCCATGCAGGTGCCGACATCCAACTGGAGAATGAATTCATGAGGAGTGCTCGCTGCCAAAACGTCCATGATGCGCTGTCCGCCTTCGAGCGGCGCCCATTCAGTCTGATGATTATGAAACCCCGCGGACAATCCATGAGGTTTCAGGTGTTCGACAGCGATCGTTAATTGGTCACCCAGTCTTTTCCACCCGTCGACACCCTTCGTTCCGCCTGGCGCGGAGGAAAGAATAACTTGCCTGGCACCGAGAATCTGATTGAGCTCGATTGCTTTTGCCATCGAATCGCCGGGAGTGAATGAATCGTAATGATTGTGCGTGGAATAGCAGCGTAGTCCGAGGTCGTCCAATTGCGCTCGCACTTCCTTCGCGTATGGAAGGGACCAACCCGAGTAAGGCGCATAAAATTCGACGACTTCATATCCCATTTTCGCGACAGCCTGAATTGTTTTAGGGAGGTCCCGCCCCAGTTCCCCGCGGACTGAGTATAATTCGAGGCCTATCGGATATTTCTTTGGTGAGAGTTTCGACGAGCCGCTTCCGCTTTCCAGACTAGCGCCAACCGCACTATTGCCTTCAAGGAAATGGTGCGCGGAAAGGGATGCGACAACCGCAGCAGAGTGCTTGAAGAAATTTCGACGGGATAAAGAGTTAATAGACTTTTTCGCGTGGAGCATGCATGCAGCATAGAGATTCAACGCCTCGCCACAAGAAAATTGGTCAAGCGGATCAACTCGTGGGCAGAGCAGGCCGGGTGGAATGTTGCAAAAAGGAAATGCAATCCTTATCAGCCAATTCTCGGAGCCCGACCCCGTATTTACTGGTGATCCCTCATTTACAATCAACCGCTGGGAATTACCTTCGCACTAAACTTGGAAGTTTTGTTTAACCCATTTGAAGGAGTTGCTATGGCAGCAAAAGAGATCCAGCAAGTGAGCGAACATCTCGCGCTTTTGGCAAAGTTCCGTGTTCGTGATGGAGACGTGGCGATAGCACATAAAATCGCAATGCGAATCCCAAAAGAAAAAGCAAAGTCTCGGCCACCGATTCGGACATCAAGTCCAGACGATTTGAGGCCTAAGACCTCAGTCTAAAACTCATTGGAAATTCGAGAGCGCAGGGCCAACCCCCTGAGCTCTTTGCTTTTCGAGATCTGCACTCTTCCCACCCGCCTTACCTTCAAACAGATCATTAGTGATTTCCTTCGGTGTTCTTAATACGTTTCCAGAAAGAAACGACCAGGAATGAAATTGACGGGCACGAAGACCCCGTCAACAGCTTGTCGCGGAAGAAGGCAGTTGCCTGGATCCACAGTAAAGTGAAATCATGAGAAAAACGGTTTGGATGTTTTCAGGACAAGGTTCTCAATATTTTCGAATGGGCCGCGATCTCTACGATTCAGACGCAGTTTTTCGCGAAACCATGTGGGAATGCGATCAACATCTGCGACGCCTCCAGAGCGACTCGATCATTGATGTGATCTATCCAAAAGGCGAGGTGGGCAGAAACTCTGAATTCGATGAAATTCTGCACACACACCCCGCATTATTTTGTATTCAGTACAGCCTCGCGCGAACGTTGCTGAGCCGCGGACTGAAGCCGGATCTGTTGCTGGGCTATAGCCTTGGAGAATTTGTCTCCGCGGCAGTTGGTGGCGCATTGCCTCTGGAAACCATCCTCGAAGTCGTTGTCCGGCAAGCGCGGCTCTTAAAGCAGTCAATAGCACCGGGTGCTATGCTCGCAATACTGGGCTCTCCGGAACTCCGAGATTCCAACAATCCGCTATATGCCAACACATGGATCGCGGCCCGAAATTTTTCGAATCATTTTGTCCTTTCAGGCACGCCATCCGGAGTCGCCTCGATCCAGAAATATCTTCAGACGAAAGAGATCAGCAGCCAGCGACTTCCCGTAAAATATGCGTTTCACTGTCCGCTAATGGATGTCATCGAGAAGCCTTTCAAATCGGGACTACATGACTTGGAGAGTCGTGAACTGTCGCATCCGTTGATCTCGGGGTCGCAAGTCGGATCGATGAGCAGATTGTCAGCTGATTTTTTCTGGGAAGTGGTGAGGCGCCCCGTACGATTCGACGAAACGATTGCCTGGCTGGAGACGCAAGGAAATTTTTCCTATGTCGATCTGGGTCCGACAGGGACCCTGGCAACCTTTTTGAAATACGCGTTGGATCCGAACTCGTTGTCGAAAGCTTATGCGACGATGACTCCTTTCAATCGAACGAATGACAACCTGCGCAAGCTCGAAATCGCTTTGGAAGGAGCTCGGGAAATTTGACCACAAGTCAGTCGCACAAAACGCACAAGGTGCGGCGCGGCAAAGGGGAAACCTCAACCTTTTTGAAACTGAGCCACTATCAACTTTCCTTCGTGAAATTGTTTTGCGAAATAATTTCGGGCACCCTCTGCGTCGAAAGTGAGCAATGTCCCGCCCAGCTCATAATGCATGATGAACACCTTGCCGAGCGCGTAGGTCAGGGCTCCGCAAAGTACGGGATAGGTCATCGCTGAGACAAGGTGCCCAATGAAGGGAATCGTCTTAATGCCCGATGTTGCGATGATTCTAGCAAGCTCCATAGAGCCAAGGCCACTCGCAAGAGCAGCGATGACCCTCACAACGCCGGACTCGGAAAATGGAATGAGATATACGTCCGAAATCTCCCGCAAAAGAT
>JAQGOX010000028.1 GCA_028293365.1 Verrucomicrobiales bacterium
TTCACTGAATTGCATGACGTGGAATGGGAATACAACGGATTCCTGAACTACGACCGAACGCCGAAGGATTTTGGCTATGATCCCAGCATCATTAATGAAAGTGACACATTGCCCATTGATGCTCCTCCCATTCGCCGATGCAAACCAGGAGAGATTGTGCGCATCGACGTAGCCTCGTCTCACTATTCCACTAAAAAGGATAATAACGTGACACTTCAATGGCGGCTCGCCGGAATCGATAGTCTTGGAAAAGTGCATCAGGACCTGGTGAAAGGCTCCATTTCAATTGAATATCCACACCGCAGAGTCGCGCACGCTCACACGATTGAGCTGAAAATGCCCGACGGAAAAATGGTCTGCACCCTCTCAGTCGAGGCTCATAAAGCGGATGATGGCACCTGCGTTGCGAGCAATTTTGTGCAGTTCTTTGTCAGTGATGGTTATCCCCCCGCGCGCGAAGTCCAGCCGCGCAATTTGGTTCTTCGGGGAGCTCCGTCGGATTGGGCATTGTCTGAGTGGAGTGGCTATACATGCACCCGGGACGAACAGCGAGCAGCGGACTGCTGCTTTGGCTATGGTCACGGATTCTTCGAATGGGCGATTCCACTCGGCGACGCCGATCTCAACAAAGCGTATCGAATCCGCTTGCTCTGTGAGGTTTCGTCCAGGCGGATCGACACTCCACAAACAGACGATGATCTCTTCCCGACAAACATGCAGATGTTGTTAAACGGAATCCGCGTTTACGAGGCAACGATTCCTAACCATCCCCATGATTCTCGCGGCGTCCTAAGCTATTTGCGCGGCGGAAAAGGAGCTTATGGATATCTCGCCCACGCGACCGTGGAAGGTGATTTACTCCGCCAAATCGCGCAGCAAACACAAGGATATTTGAACCTGCGTTGCGCCGTCCCTTCAAATGCGCTGGCGCAACACGGCCTTTCGATTTACGGCGCAGAGTGTGGCCGCTACCCCGTCTGCCCGACGGTTATTATTGAATGGTAAAGAGGCCAGGGTTCTATCGCCGGGCTTCCCTGATCTCCGTCGATTGGATCCGAATATTAGCCCAATACGCGAATTCAAAATGCGAGCTGTAGACACAGTTTTCGAGACGGACGACCACTGTGCGGCCCGCAAACCGCGTGAGATCGACTTGAATTGTTTTCCAGCGCTCTCCCGTCTGATCAATGGTCTCCTTTTTAACGAGCGTGCCTTCGACAACTACTCGGAGTTCCCAGTCACCTTCTTCGTGAGCCGCGACTGTAGCACTCAGAAGCGTCCGCAAGCCGATTGGAACTGCAACCTTACGCTCAAGTCCTGCCCCTCTTTTCTCATCGAAAGGATGGGTCATCAGGACATTCCTTTGACCAGCGAACTCCGGCAATTTCGCCGGCGTTCCGTCGAATTCCGGCGCAATCACCCGCCATTCGGGATTCCAAAGAGCGATTGATTCGCCATCCGTGACTGTGGCTGACTCGGCGGAATGAGTTGGAAGATCAATGCTCGCACGTTTCTTCTCCTGGGGAGGATTATAGATAAACCAGATTAAGTTTCGGAAATCGTCATCAGGCATCTGCTCCAAACCTTCCGGCATCACGGAAAGCTCGCTAACCCGCTTCGATGCGATGTCCGATTTTGCAATGACCTCCTCCTTGGGTCCAGCCGATAAGAGCTTGATTCGAGCATCCGTCTCCTCGACAACTCTTCCGCTAATCGTACGACCATCTTTGGTTTCGACTTCGACATTTTCGTAGCCTTTACCCACGATTTGATTCGGATCGATCACGTTTGCCAATAAAGCATCCATACTGGAACGTCCCACACCGGTGAGATCGGGACCGACCTCCGCCCCTTCTCCATAAAGTTTATGGCAGATGAAACATGCTTTCTTTGCGATCTGATGACCGGCTTCGAGGTCTGGTTTGCCATTCAGGATCATCGCCTTTTTTTGAGCGATTAATTTGGTTTTATCCTGATTTGGCTCTCGAAAGCGACCGATGACGCGAACGGCTTCATTCCGAATGAATTCATCTTTCGACTGGGCCAGGGAACGCAGAACTGTTGCAGGAATTTCGCCTGCGTCGATGGTCTTATCTGACACACCGCCGAGGAATTGCCTGGTCCAATTCTGTCGAGACACCAGAACCTCGGCCGCAGCCCGGCGAACGGCAGGTGGAAAACTTTTCCACCGCTGCAATAGTACACCGGGGACTGCATCGCTTCCATTTTCGCCCAAAGCCTGGACTGCCGCAGTCGTTACACGTTCGGATTCCTCTTGTCCAAGGATCGAAATCATTCCGTCGCGAACGTTGGATAATTTCTGGCGCCTAAGCGATTGAATTGCCTGCAACCTTTGATCTTCGGAAGCGTGCGCATTCTGCGCGACTGCCAATGTGCTCTCAATGGCAACCGGATCGCCCCAAATGGTCCCGAGCTGTTGCGCTCGAGAGACAACTTCACGGTGCTCGCTTTTCATTAGGCGACCAACGAACCCAGCACTCGCAGGCGGTGCCATCGACTGTCCTTTTTGTCCCTCAAGCAATCCATCCAAAGCAGCAATTGCCAGGAGACCCGATGAATCTGGCAGATTGTTCAGAAACTCGATGGCGACGTTCAACTTCTCCGCATCGTGTGTATCGCAAATACGTCTCATTGTTTTGCGTAGCAATGGTCGGCTTGCGTCCAGGGTAGAAATGCCGTTTTCGGCGAACCAATTCAAAGCACCCTTGGGATCCTTCGCAATCAACGGTTCGGACGCGCTCCAGATCATGAACAATGTAAGAGGATCGTTTGCAGCGCCCTGCAATTTCACCAACTTGCTCAGCGTCGGACCGATATCCGCGTCCAATGTTGATCGAGGCGCGGTGTCGACAGTCAGTGCACCCGAAGTGAACTGGCGAATTGCAGTAGCGGTGGCGAGCCGCACCCGGGGATCGCTATCTCCTGCGAGCTCTTCGAGGCGGTCAACGGAAGCCTGATCTGCGTGACCGCCTTCGCCGGTGAATCGAGCCGCCCAGGATCGAATAATGGGTTCTTTATCTTTCGCAAGGCGCTCAAGGGTGGCGTCGTCGAGTTGTTCAGAACTAAACAGTGTCCAAAAGGCCGCAGTCCTCGCCTCGATTGTCTTGCCATCGTTCGCCAACTGAACTAGTGGAGTTTTGGTGACGGCATCCCTGCGCTCATTCAAAAGACGTTGCGCCATGCGCCGTTGCCAGACATTTGGATGGCGCAGCATGGCGACCAGCCCCTCACTCGAGAGTTTGGATAGATTCATGTTCACCTCAGGCCGGCTCGAAACCGGCTTACCTTTATCGTTGCCGGTGTAAACAACCCGCCAGATGCGCCCATGCTCTCGATCAACTCCTTCCGGATCAGCATTGGCATTTTGATAACAGGGATATTTGTCATACCAGTCCATAATCCAGACTGCGCCATCGGGACCGACCTGCGTGCTGACCGGCATGAACCAGCCGTCGTTTGCCCGCACGAAATCCTTGATAAAACTCGATCTAAAGCTGGAACCAACGGGCGTCAGACGATCCTGATGAATGGCATTATCGTGGATATTACCAATCAAGATTGTTCCTTTGTACTCATCTGGAAATTGATTGCCCTGATAGATTTGCACGCCAGCGTAAGCCGCCATGTGGTGCTTATGGTCGACAATCGATGGGATTAATTCGTAGGTGTATGGGTTTGCCGACACCCCTCCCTGCCGCACATAAACTCCTCCCGCAGCCATGTGAAACATATGGTCAATGACGCACGCGCTGACAAACGCATTCCCGGCTTTATCCCAATCAACGCCCCACGGATTACTGGTCCCCTCTGCAAACACTTCAAATTTTTTGGTGCGCGGATGCAACCGGGCAACCGCTGCTGTCATTTGCACGCCTGAATCATTTGGGTTTGTTGGATCCTTAACCTTCGAAAACGTAAAAACACCGTGGGTCATGTATAGGTATCCGTCCGGTCCCCATGCAAAGCTATTAAGCAATTCGTGCCGATCATCCAGTCCGAAGCCTGTCATCAGGATAGTCCGTTTGTCGGCCACGCCATCCCCGTCGGTGTCTTCGAGAAAAAGAAGGTCCGGAGCCTGGCCGACATAGACACCGCCGTAACCAAGCTGAATGCCGGTCGCCAGATTCAACCCATCGGCAAAGACAGTAACTTTGTCCACTTTGCCGTCCCCGTCGGTATCCTCCAGGATTTTGATGCGATCACGAGGCTTGGCTCCTTTCGGAGCACCCAACGGATATTCGTAGAGTTCTACCACCCAAAGTCGGCCACGCTCGTCCCACGTCATCGCCACGGGATTGATCACATCTGGTTCCGCGGCAAAGAGACGTATTTCAAACCCATCAGGCAGACTGAATTTCCTCTGCGCGTCGGCTGGCGAGAGCGCTGGTGTAGTCGCTGGCGCATGCTGTCCCGTGAGCTGTCGACCGGCCCCAAAAGCTGACAAAGTTGCGGCGAGAAAGGTGGACAAAACGAGGGCGTTTTTCATAGAAGGCGCCAGTCTAGGAATAATTGAAAGACGCGGTCAAGAATGACACGCATCTATCGCAGAGTCCACCGTCGCCGGACCTTCCTTTGGGTAAGACTGAACAGAAAAAAGGCGGCCACTGGGATTTCTCCATTGCCGCCTCGCCCGCGACGCAGTAGGGAAATTAAGTCCCGCTCGTCACTTCGCGCCGGAGTTGCCGAACGCAATACCCAACACGCACCCCAACGTAATGGCTTGCTGAAAGTGCGCCACCCGAATTGACGGTCGAACAAACCACCAGTGCCCTTCAGGGCGAGTTTGCCCGAACGAATAACCATTCCGACCGCTCCCAACAATATTAAGGGGCTCCCTATACGCTCTGGCGACAGAAATCGACTTTTACTTGATTATAATGCAGGGTTCGTGTGCGGCAGTCGCCTGAAAAAGAAGATTTGGAGCATCGAATGAGCAAAGCCTTTACCCGTGAATCTGACTCCGAGGGAGAACCCTTGCTCAACGCGCGCGCCCTTTTCACCCTACCGCCTGGAGCAAAAAACTACATGACCCCCGGGGGAGCGCTCAGACTGAAAAATGAGCTCGCTACGCTGATAGAGGTGGAGCGTCCTCGCGCTGCAAGCTCACCGGATCGACAGCGGGATCTCGCTGAGGTTGACCAAAGAATTACCTACCTTGAACAAAGTCTGGGAGCAGCCGAAATCGTCCAACCGCCGAAAACCTTTGACGGTCTGGTACGCTTTGGAGCCACGGTGACAGTGCGTGATAAGGCAGGTGGAGCATCGAAATACCGGATAGTCGGAATTGACGAAATGGACGCCGACCGGGGTTGGGTGAGCTGGCGCTCGCCTGTGGCACGCGCACTACTAAATAAACGGGTCGGTGCGAAAATAAGATTCGCAGTCCCCGAAGGTGAAAGAGATCTGGAAATAATCGAGGTCTCCTTTGAAAACGATTAATCGCCGCGCTCCTTACGGAAAGTCTGCCGAACCGTCTAGGGTTTCTCGCCTTGCGTCAACTTTACTGCGTTGTCGTGATAAATCTTTTTCAGCACTTGATCCGGAAGCGCAAAAGCGCTCTGCGGCCAGTGATATTTCGAAAAATGCACAGGGTAAAAATGCTCGTCATCAGTTTCCAAAATTCGAAAGCTGGTTCGATACATCTCGGGGACCGGGGTGTTGTCCGTTCCGTACAAAATCCGATCCTGATATTTGGTCATGAATCGGTTCACAAAACGGGGAATGGAGGTCAATTCCGAGAATCGAGCACCTATATCGGCGTTTAAGTTGGGATATTTGTCGAGCAATTCACCCAAACGACTCAGATCCGCGCAGCAATTGGCCAGATGGCACGCGATAAACGTCGTACGCGGATGTTTTCCGACCGCGCGATCCAGGGTGGCTAAAACCTGTGGATGGGTCAGAACTGCTGGATCGGGAGGAATTCGCCACGTATAACCGTTCATAAGTCCGTCATTATGCTCATCCATCGGTTCATACATCCACTGATCCTCCCCGATGTGAATGTTGACGCGCATACCAAGGTCGGCGCACTTCTCGAAGATCGGATCCATGCGCGGGTCATCACAGTGCATTCCATTTGTTCGGCTTAGTCCCCTGCCCTTGTCGCTCAATTCACCGACCCCTTTGGCGCCCGCTTTATGACAACGCTCCAATTCAGCAATGGCTTTCGATCCAAAGTCGGGTTGGTCAATACCGGTGAAGTCAATTCCGCACCAAACATCGAATCGCTCAGGATACCTGCCAAACCGAACCGCCACCGCATCATATTTTTCGCCAGTACTGCCTGATAGTATAATGGACTTTTGCAGGCCGACGTCGTCCATTGTCTTTACCCAACCTTCGACCTGAACGTCGTTCGTGGCGTAAACATGGGTGTGGACGTCAATAACCGGATAGCGCGCTTTCTCAACCCGAGTTTGTGGAATTTTGTATATCGATCGAGGCTGATAGTCCTTAAGCAGGATCTGGTCGGGCGCAGTTGCGGCAACAAGTGCCGGAGTGAGAAGCATTAACGGCAGCAGAAAAAAGGGCTTCATACCTGAAGGATTAGCTCTTGTATGCAATTTTGTCGAGCATCGCTTGCTCGGTTGCTCGGACATCGCTGATTCCCAAAACCCAATTAGCCGATCACTCGCGGACGGCGGCGACTGTAGAGAGCAAGCCCGACAATCGATAGTAAGCTCGTTGCGCAACCTAATAAAAAGGCATTATCTCGATATCGGATCTCAATCCGGTGGTTTCCCGTAGGAATCACAATTGCCTGAAAGGCGTAGTTTGCTCGAAGAAGTGGAGTTTCCGTTCCGTCCACAAAAGCGCGCCAATTATGAAAATAACTCTGTGCGATGCTCGCAATCGTTTCGTGAGCAGCGGTCGCATTGAATGAAATCAAATGAGGTTTCCATGAAAAATTAGTAACCAGACAGGTTGACGACTCCAGAACCGCCGAATTCGAATTCAGAAAGACTTCCTTGCCAGGCGAAAACCCTGCCGCTGTAATTCCCTTCAAAGCTGCCGTATCATCGACAACCTTAACCGACTGGCCTGCTGAAACGAGAGGTCTGGCGGTAGAGCGCGCCTGCCATTCCACCACATTCGAAGCAGTTTCCAACCGCGCGCCAACGAAGTCCAACAATCCGGCATTGAACCCATTTGTTTCATAGAGCAGGTTTTGAACAACGCTTTGCTCTTTGATCTGCAGTGTGGAGGAACCATTCACTTTCGGAATCAGGTCAAGTAAGTTCAGGTGCGACCATTCTGCAAGTCGTTTGCCGAGCATATCCACAACTGGATCCGCGACGTTACTTCTCAGCAAACGCTCTTCGGCTTCAGGACGAATAAATACGCGCCCTTCGCCGAGCCGGGGTGCGGGAACTGCCGGATGCGCCTGATCCCAAACTAAGTCGGAAAATAAATTGGCTGGCGCAGTCGGGTTCTGATTTGGCATCGCCTTCAGGCCATCGAAAAACAAAACCGCGATTAGAAGTATTTCCCCCGCCCGTCGCATGTCCACCCGCGCCGATGACGCGCTCCAAGAGAGCGCGCCGAATGCAACCAGAAGGAACGCGGCTCGAGAATAGCAATTCTGAACTGTATCCGGCCAACGATCATACGGTAAAGGACGCATCCGCATAAACCAAAGCGCGCCGAGTGCAAATAACAGGAACGCAATAAAACCCACGACCATGGCGCGCATTCGTTCTCGCGCAGGCAAATCCCGCCATAACATCCAGCCGAATGACCCAAGCAACGCAACGATCAAAGGCAACGCCAGCAAAGCCTTTACAGGATAGCGGGCCACCGCCAAAAATGGCGCCATTGTTTGAAATATCGAAAAAAGCCAGCTATTGGGTCCGAACGAAACCACGATCAGGAAGGTTGCGATTAATCCCAGCCAGACCACCCGACCGTTCTTCCGAATCGTGGAAACTGCCACACCGGCGAGAAATAACGCCATGACGCCTAGATACACTGCGGATAAAAACTGCTGTCCGTTTTGAAAAAAGGTCCCTTGCGTAGTCTTAAATACATGGAATAAAGGCACCGCTAAATTAACCCATCCGTCCAAAGGCATCGCCCACTTCGCGGCGGACATCCCAATTGTCCTTTGAGAGTGCAGTAACAGATCGATAAAAGGGAGAATCTGTGCGGCCACGATTCCGCTGGTCACCGTAACGATAACCGCCAATCGCACCATAGTCGGCTTGATGAAATTCGATTTACGAACCAGACCTTCGATCACAAAACCCACGCAAATCAGCCATGTGAGTACAACCAACTCCGGAACTCCGACGAGCAATTGAAGTGATGCAAAAATAATCGGCCGTATAAGACCACGCCCCCCCGTTTCAACTCCTTCCTTAACCGCGGCAATCACCCAGGGCATCCAGCCAATCGCCACGCAATAATTCGGCCAGGAAAGACATGACAGGGTGATCCCGTTAAAGACAAATATCGTTGCGCCAATTAAGGATGGAAATTCTTCGACATCCAGTTTCCGGCAAAACCGATACATACCCCACGCGCCGATGAAGAGGTGGAGGACGCAAAAGAAATTCAGAGACCAGGGAAACGGTAATATCAGATAAATTATCGAAAGAGGATAGAGACACATGGTGCCCCACTGCGCGAGGAAAGGCGCTCCGCAGTTGCTGTACGGATTCCAAAGTGGAATCTCACCATTCCAGAATGCTGCTCGCTGATAATAGGTCGTGGGAATTCCCATCACTCCGAAATCCCGGTAGAAAAGAGTCTTTCCACCAAACAGGATTTCGAAAAAAGCGATGCACATTAAAAGCCCCAAAAGGCCAAGCGCTTTTCGCTGATTCCAGAATTCGGTCACGAGGTTTTCAATTTCCGCACAGTCCTTAAACAAAGAACCTGGGAGATGCTCTTGCGTGAATCTAACGCCATATCACAGATAGTTTACGGTCCAGTATTCGTAACTGGACAAACGAATCGGCACAAGGATTGATCATGTCAAACCTGCAATCGAGTCTCGAATTTTTGCAATTACGGATAGGTGGTCCGATAAAACGCTGAACCTCCTCGGTCCACGGTATCGGTCACAGAGAACAATCCATTGGAAGCGGCAGTTTTCGCGTCAAAATCCGACCATGGCCCTGTTACGGTGGATGCCCACTGAATGTGATATAAGATTCCCGGGATCCCCGCAAACGTGATCGTGAAGTTCCCTGCGACGCCATTATATCCAACGATGTTGCTCGATTGCGCATTATTCGCGCCACGAACCGTAATAATCACCGCCGCGTTCGCCGTGTGCCCATTTCCATCCGTGAGAGTATAGCGAAAAGAGTCGCTGGCAGGATTGCTACCCGGTGGCGTATAAAATACAAATCCCCCCACCTGGGTTAAACTGCCACCCGCGCCACTCGTCGCATCGAGCCCCGCAATTGAAGCCGCGCCACCATTCAGAAGATCATTATCCAATAGATTGATCTTCGTTCCCACCCCATCCGGCCGTTCTCGTGAATCGGCAACGGCGAACAATGGATTGAATTTGAGAACAAGACTTTTTCCAATTTGTTCAATTACGAAATTGCCGCCGCGACCTGCATCATTGACGAAATCATTCGTATTAAGAATAAACTTATCAGGAGCGAATCCCGTAATAGCGTAGGAGGCGGTTGCGATCGGCCAGGTGTAATCGTCCGTGTTGAGCCAATTCGCGGCAGGCCCGGGAGCAGAACCGTTCAAGGTTTTTAAGAGGATTCCGAATCGATTCAAATTATCTGCCGTAATACCGAGCGTCCCGACGATATTAGTGGTGGTCCATCCCGGGTCGGAACCGGCAGTTCCGTGCACATCGTTGACTTGCCATAGGAAACTCTCGCCGCTCGCCCAAGTGATGAAAACCGCACCGTCGATGCTCGAATCATTCCAAAATCCACTTTGGATGCTAACAGAATTATCTCCGATCTGACCGCCAACCGCCTGCCCAATAGTCCCGATCACCTCGTAATCAGTATCGCTGCTGGATCCTCCTCCACCACCAATGACGTATGAATCAATACTAAAATCTTCGGCTGAGACCGCCTGTAGTCCTAAAAGGAGCAGCAGCGCCGTAAGTAAACAGAACCTGATAATTCTTCCTCTGCCTCGTAATGGAATAATTTGTTGAATCATTATTTGATACGCTTGATTACGAGAGATCCGGTCGATGGACTCGCGCCTCCGGCGTTTGGCATCACCGTAAGTGCGGTCGCATTTCCCGCAGGATTTCGGACCGTTAAAACAGTATTTGGGTTTGTAGTTTCAAGAAGGGCGTTGCCCATGATTTGAGTTGAACCCGTATCGCGTCCGACGACGGTCGCATCTTGTTCGACTCCGTCCAGTGCCAATACAAGCTGGCCTGCCTCGGTTATGCTAATCTGCCAGGAAATTTCGTATACTCCCACGGCAGGCAGAACAAATTCATCAACTGCAACGCCGTTTCGCGGAATGCCGCTGGCTGGCCCATTTCGTAAAAATGGAAAGGCATCGCCCGGGAAAACGATCGTGGCCGCATCTGGAGGACTCTTCAAATAAAAATATCCAAATGTTGGAGAAAGCTTATCAACGGGAACTGATGCATCGGTGAGGTGCGCACCATCCAGGTCTGTAATTGCGCTGCCATTTCCCGTAAAAGTTCCCGCGAATTGATTTGCTGTATTCCCTGCAATTGTCACCCCAGAAAATTCATTAGTACCGGAAAACGAATTGGTGCCGGACAAAAAAGGCACGTTTGCGGAAAGTAGCGAATCATCAATCGTGCCGAATAATGTAGAAGCATCAAGATTTGTTAAAAATGAACCATCTCCCACAAAGGAATCGGGATGGGTTCCAATAAAAGTACCATAAAACCCGTTATCCAGGTCGAGAAACGCATTTCTCTTGGTAAATTGCTGCAAATCCCCATCCAGTAGTGGAACGTTCGACGAAAGCAGCAAATCAGAAATCGACCCGGTCAAATTCCCAGCGTTTAAACCCTTCAAATTCGATCCGTCACCAGCAAATCGGGTAAAGACCGTGAATGCCCCATTACTGTTAGTAAGAACAGTCAGTGTATCATCGCCAGTATCCGCACTGATCAAATCCAAACGCCCGTCTCCGTCAATATCCGTTGCGGTCACCGCACTGGGAGAAGATCCTATCATCAACGTTTGCGCCAACGTGAACACTCCGGCTCCGCTGTTGGTCAACACGGTCAACGTACCATCGTCGGAATTCACACTGATTAAGTCTGGTTTTAGATCGCCGTTGATATCTGCTGCTCGCACATAAAACGGATAGGCGCCGACCGGAATTGTGGACGAGGTCGTAAAACCGCCTGAACCGTTATTAATTAAAACCGTCAAGGTGTTATCAAACGAATTAGCGGTGATTAAATCTGTTTTGTGATCGCCATCCAAATCGAGCGCCTCCACCCATACCGGATTTTGTCCAACGGATATGGCCACAGGCGTTGCAAACGTTCCATCTCCATTATTCATTAGAACCGACAATTGATTATCAAATTGATCAGCCGTAACAATGTCAGGGCCATTGACTCCATCCAAATCGACAGCCACCACACCAGTCGGCCCGGAGCCAACGGCATAAGGTGACCCTGGGGCCTCCACAAACGTGCCATCGCCCTGACCGAACAGAACCGTTACTGTGGAACTCGAGAAAAGAT
>JAQGOX010000048.1 GCA_028293365.1 Verrucomicrobiales bacterium
CCGGTTGTTCCAGCGAGCTTTGCTTCATTTAGCTGATGATCGCCCCGCAAAAGTACCAGAGCCGTCTTGTTCTCAATAATCATGACCAAAGTCTTGATCTGATCGATAGCAGCGACGTTATGAGGCGCTTTGCTAAGTGACTCGATGGTTACCACGCCGGGCGTGGCGAATTTATCGAGGGCGCCTGGATCGGCAGCCTGAGGTGTCGGATTCAGCTTGCTCGTTGCTTTCTCAATGTTCGCCGCGTAGTCACCACTCTCGCAATAGACGACTTCATTTTCACCGGTTTCGGCCGGGATCATGAATTCGTGTGAAAACTTCCCACCCATCACACCAGTATCTGCTTCGACTGCAATTGCGTTTAGGCCACAACGCTTGAATATGCGCGCGTAAGCATCGTACATCTTCTGATAACTCGCCTGGGCGCCATCGTCCGTGGCATCGAAGCTGTAAGCATCCTTCATGACGAATTCTTTCGCGCGCATCAATCCGAAGCGCGGGCGAATTTCGTCACGGAATTTCGTTTGAATCTGATAAAAATTCTTCGGCAATTGACGGTATGAGCTGATTTCAGTAGCCAGCAACGATGTGATGACTTCTTCGTGGGTCGGTCCCAGGATCCATTCCTTTTTGGCGCGGTCACGCACCTTGAAAAGGACATCCTGAGCGGTCTCATAACGCCCGCTTTTCTGCCAAATCTCGGGCGGCTGCAGGGCAGGCATGAGAACCTCCAGCGCACCCGCGCGATTCATTTCTTCACGGACGATCGCTTCTACTTTGCGTAGCGCCCGGAGCCCGAGCGGAAGGAAAGTATAAAGGCCGCCCGTGACTTTGCGGATGAGTCCCGCACGGAGCAAGAGCTTGTGTGAAACAATTTCCGCGTCGGAAGGAACTTCCTTGAGAGTTGGAACGAATGATTTGGACCAATACATATCGAAGCTGAAAGGATTTGGAGGTCGAAAACAAGCCGAATTTGGTATGACAAACCTGAGTTCCTGCGGCCGCTCCATCGGACCGAGTGCTCCGGCCTGTGTTTATTTGATGTAAACACCGGAGCTCGGGCCGCGCCTCTGTGAGGCGCAGCAATCTCCACAACCTACAGGCGTTCTAAGAGGCTTGCAGACTTGCGACTGCTCCGGTCGTTGGGACGGAATGGGTGAACCACGATTCTACCGCCCGGTGACTCTCTTGTCGCGGCGACTCTCTTTGCCATTTCACGATTTGTGTGGTTTACTTCGTTTTTATGTTATTGGTAAACGACGATTCTTCGTGCCAACAGGTGCGGCGCTCATCATTAAGAAATCTGCTGTGATTAACGCGAAGTCCTCGGGACTGGGCTTGTTGCTCCTTGTGCCGGCTCTCGCGACGGCATTTCTCGCCCGCCAGGTGACTATCCACAATGCATCCGCTTTTGTATTTATGATCATTGTTTCCAGTATTACAGTGGGATATGTCGTCGCGTCACGATGGGTGCAAGGTTTCCGTCCCATGCATTCGAATGGAAAATGGGTGTTTTCGCTGGTGATCATGTTTTCCTCGATTTGCTTAGGGATTGCATTGATTAGTTTTGAAGTAACAGCAACAATGTCCTTAGGGCAATTGCTGTTGCAGGCTTTTTAGCCATCGCGCTGCCGGTGCGGCCGGTTCATTCTGCTTTCCTGAGGAACAGTGGCGAGGATATTATTTTAAAGATCTGATGTTTATTTATCCGAAATCTTACGATGTGGTTGTGGTTGGCGCGGGACATGCCGGGGTTGAGGCCGCCTTGGCTTCTGCTCGCATGGGATGTCAAACTCTTCTGCTATCAATCAATATCGACACGATCGGTCAGATGTCGTGCAACCCGGCAATCGGCGGATTGGCCAAGGGTCATTTGGCCCGCGAAATTGATGCATTGGGAGGCGAGATGGGAAAGGCCACAGATATGACCGGCCTGCAATTCAGGATGCTCAATACAAAGAAGGGTCCTTCGGTTTGGGCTCCGCGGGCGCAATGCGATAAAAAAGCCTACCAATTTCGATTGAAATGGATCTGCGAGCGTCAGGAGAACCTCGATGTAAAGCAAGGTCAGGCGGCTAACCTGGTTCACAAAGATGGTTTGATTCTAGGGATCGAAACGACTCATGAAGTGCGGTATCTTTCCAAAACTATAGTTCTAACTACCGGCACTTTTCTTCGGGGGTTAATGCATATTGGCAGCAACCAACAAAGTGGCGGCCGTTCCGGTGAATCGGCCGCGATGGGCCTTTCCGCCTCGTTGAAGGACGTGGGTTTGGAGCTCGGTCGTCTTAAGACGGGAACTCCTCCTCGGCTAAATCGGCGTTCCATTGATTTTAGTAAATTGGATGTTCAGCCCGGAGATGAACCTGTTCCTTATTTTACTTATTGGAAAGATGACTTGTTCCACGTGGAACAATCGCAGATTAATCCGGCCGATTTCGGGCACTCAAAAGGTAAATATCCACCCGGGTCAGTCCTCGACCGGATTAACGGGCAACTACCCTGTCATATTACGTTCACAACGGAGGAGACCGCTCGCGTCATCCGCGAGAATCTTCATAAATCACCCATGTACTCGGGGGTGATCGAAGGGGTGGGGCCTCGTTATTGTCCATCCATCGAAGATAAGATCGTTAAATTTCCGGAAAAGGAACGGCATCAAATCTTTTTGGAACCCGAAGGGATCGCAACCGAAGAGATTTATGTTAACGGATTCTCGACCTGTCTCCCGGTCGATGTGCAGCACTATCTGGTCCGCACTATTATTGGATGCGAGCAAGCGGAGATTCTTCGCGCGGCTTACGCTGTGGAATATGATTTTGCTTATCCCACGCAGTTATATCCGTCGCTCGAAACGAAAGTTTGCCGAAATCTCTACTGCGCCGGTCAAATCAATGGAACCTCTGGTTATGAGGAAGCCGGCGGCCAGGGTCTCATGGCGGGAATCAACGCTGCCCTTCGAGTTCAGGGTAAAGAGTCGATTGTACTCGGGCGGGATCAGGCCTACTTGGGAGTATTGATTGATGATTTAGTCACCAAGGGCACTAGCGAACCCTATCGCATGTTTACTTCTAGAGCAGAATATCGATTATTGCTCCGGCAGGACAACGCTGACGCCCGGTTGTCGCAGATAGGATTTGATATCGGTTTATTGCCTGAACGAAATCTCCGCAAGTTCCAAAAGAAGATGGCCGCAATCGAAGGGGAGGTTCAGCGACTCGATACCACGCGGGATGGGCAGGTTACTATGGCTCAAATGCTCCGTCGCCCGGAAGTTTCTTACAACGATTTACCGAAACGGAATTTGGACCTGACAGCCGATGAAATTTGCCAGGTTGAAATCCTCCTGAAGTATGAAGGCTACATCCAGAGGCAGGATCTGGATGTCAAAAAGATGCAACTCATGGAAGGCAAACAGATTCCGGCCTGGTTGGACTATGCCACTGTACCGAGTCTCCGCAAAGAAGCCCGCCAGAAGTTACTGCAGATTCGGCCCACGACTCTGGGGCAGGCATCCCGTATCTCCGGCGTTTCCCCGGCAGACGTTTCTGTGCTAATGATCTGGATGAAGCGGGGGCCCGGAACAGCGGTTGAGTTGGAAGGCGCTTCCGCTTGCGACCAGCTTGACGATTAGATGGAGTTAGTTGGTCGTTCCACGTGGAACAATTCTTCGCCTGAATTTTCCGAAACCGCGATCTAGAGTGATACTCATTTATGTCACAACCTGACCTAACGCAACCCCAAGCTTGACCTCCGTTGGGATACGGAGCTATGGTTGGATATCGAATCCATCGAACCACACATGGGAAGCGAGCTTGGGCAAAGTTTGGCCAACAGCGGGCTGAAATTGACCAAACACAGGCAATTCGTATTCGATACGGTCCGTCAGAGTCACGATCATCCTACTGCAGAGGAAGTGTTTCATCGAACTCAGAATGTTCTACCAGAGATCTCTTTCGCCACGGTTTACAATTCACTCAGCGTCCTTGTGGAGTGCGGAATGGTCCGTCAGGTTACACTTGACCGTTCTCCCACAAGGTTTTGTGCAAATATGCGCGATCACTGCCATTTTTATTGCGATATTTGCGGAAAAGTCTCGGATCTCGACCTTCCACCGGCGGCTGCAGCCGCAAATCTCGACTTGCCGCGAGGATTCAAAGTATCAAATTACAGCCTGTCACTTCGGGGAACCTGCCCGACCTGCGGCAGTCGGTCCAATTGACCTAAATCTCCCGGCACCGGTCGATTGAGTTCCCGTCATGCTATCGCGATCTCTCTTTTACAACGTCTCAAATTTTTCCAAATTCCACTCGACAACTGTTCCATTGCACTTCAACTTAGAATCATTCTAATTTCGAATTTGAAGTGAAACCGCCGGGAGCGTGTTTCGATATCCTATGTCAACTGCCACTGAAACGATCGAACAGTTTGTTAACAAAGAATATGAGTTTGGCTTTGTAACAGATGTCGAGTCCGACGCAGCCCCCCGCGGGTTGTCGGAGGATACCGTGCGCCTTATTTCCAAAAAGAAAAACGAGCCGGAGTTCATGCTCGAATACCGGCTGAAAGCCTTTCGGCACTGGCTCACATTGACCGAACCGACTTGGCCGAACGTCCATTATCCGAAGATCGATTTTCAGGATATCATTTACTATTCCGCTCCGAAGCAGAACAAGGACGGTCCAAAGAGCTTGGATGAGGTCGATCCCAAG
>JAQGOX010000053.1 GCA_028293365.1 Verrucomicrobiales bacterium
CCGGGGGGTCGCGGTGAAGTAGCTCGTGAATGGATTCTGAAAGGAAATGCGGACTGTTGGTCCCATGGTTCCATCCTGATGAAGTTCCAGAATTCGATTCTCGAATATCCTTTTCCCGTCAGACCCAGAGCCTGTCGCCAGATACAGCACGAACAAGCGATCGTCCGGAGTCACACAAAATCGCCCGGCCGAGCCCACGATGCCCGGCGTTCCCTCTCGCGTCTCCATGAGCGTCTGGCGGCGAATCACTTTTCCTTCATGCACCACCGCGTACTTCAAAGAGTTCGTTTGCTTAGCATCCGGAAAGAATTTTTCCCTCAGCCGCTCATCAATTGCCCGCTCCATCCATAGCAAATGTGCATCCCCGTTTGGAGCCAGCCACAGATCGCCCGGCGAAATCCACCCGGCTGTCTTGTCCCGGCTGGAGATTTCAATCCACTCGGCAAACGGCTCCCTGGTCACATCCGGTGTCCACGTGTAAAACAAGCGGCGGAAATCATAGTCCCATTCCTGACCGGTCAATTGATGTTTAAATTCGCGCCATTTCTTATAGGGCTCCTGAACATCGCTCACACCGAAAAAGTGAACCCCGCGACCGTGCAGCGCCACGTTCGGATAGCAGACGCGGATCGGTTCTGGTTTGTCATACTCGGCGCCCCACGGCCACTTCAACTTGCCCTGCGCACTCCACTTCCCAGTCGCATCTCGAAAAGTCCATTCCGAATGCGTGTAGCCCACATTCTGAAACAAAATGAGCTCTCCTGCCTCTCCGTCCGCGGCAAAACTGCGGTAGGAATGCTCCGCAAAGCTCGTTGCTCCATTCCATAGCGGAGTCAAAGCCGCTGGCGGGGTTGTCGGGTCCGCAGCGCTGAATTGCAGCACATCCGGCCGTGCCGGTCCGCCGTTCGGCTCCGGACCGCTTCCAAGCGTCGGATTGACTGAAAGAAAAACGCGACCGTCCGGAAACGCCGCCAGCGGCGCAGGTTCGCGCGTGCGTCCCACTTCATCCACAGCTACGCGACTCCATCCCCCCTTCCCGTCCCCACGCATAAAAAGCACCCATCGACAATTATTAAGCGGCTTCGCATCAGTGATCGTCTCAAGCCCGCTCGCAAACACCCGCTCCCCTACCCGTGCAAGACAGGTCGACCCGGAACACCACATCGGCCCGGCCCCATTGTTCGCATTCGTATACGAGTAAACCTCCTCTTCCACTTCGACCACGGGGGCAAGCGAGAGATTCGCAGCATGCAACCAAAGGCTCGTCGCAATCAGAGTCGCAATTGACAATAGTTTCATACTAATTATTCCCTCGTCTGCGATCGCACCGATCCAATTTGTAGCGTAACGACGATTATGATGAAACACCGCGCTCGCGAATAACAAAAGCGCCATCTACTGATCAGACGGCAGATCAGTAAACCCGGGTTTTGCTTTTCCCCCAGGCCCGTTATCATTAATTATTAACACCGCACTTCAGTACGGTGCCAATGCCGCCGGCCCTGAATCAACCGTTTCAACGGTTTCATAGTCCGGCCAGATAAAAAAAAATGAAACAGGAAATCCCGATCGAACTGCAAAACGAGCTCAATCAGAGAGTCCTGAAACACATCGCCAACTCGTCCGCACACTCGGACCTCGGCGAAGCCCTGCTCACGGCATTGAAACCGCTCGGCGACGTCCAGCCATTCTGTCCCGATTGGTCGCAATGCCGCTACGTAGTCGCTTCCACCAGAGGAATCATCTTTGCCTTTGCCACGGGCATGCAAGCCATTGCGTTTCGGTTGGATAAACGCATGAAATCCCGAGCCGTCCTCAGAGGCGGAGCGTCCATTCCCGAATGCGGAGACGAATGGGTATCCTTTATGCCATTTGAATCGGATTGGCCAGATGTCGATCTCGAATTCTGGGCCCGCAAAGCATACGTCGCGGCGCGAGAACGCGAGATCTGAACGCAGCTCACCATTCCAACTCCGCAATAGACGCCTGCATTCTGGAGCGTTTCAAGGGCCGGCCCTCTGCATTCCAGAGCCACTGCATCGTGCAATTGAATCGTTTGTATTTTCATAGTGCGGGGGATCTTACCGCAATGGGCCATCCTCCGTCCCATGGTCAAATTTGAATCGAGTCGGAATACGGAAGTCGGGCGGATTCAATACGTCGCCCGCCCGCCCGAAAGATCAAAAACAGCCCCAGTCGAAAACGAACACTCTTCCGAGCAAAGCCACGCGACCAGAGCCGCTGCTTCTTCGGTTTTTCCGAACCGGTTCATCGGGATCTTCGAGAGCATGTAATCTATGTGGGCCTTGGTCATTTGCTTGAAGAGATCTGTTTCGATCACGGCGGGTGCGATGCAATTGACCAGAATATTGCTGGTGGCAAGCTCTTTCCCGAGCGACTTGGCGAGCGCAATCATTCCCGCTTTGGATGCACTGTAATGGCAGGCGTTGGGATTACCTTCCTTACCGGCAATCGAGGCAATGTTCACGATGCGACCGTAACCGTTTTCGAGCAGCTTTGGAACTACCGCATGGCACACCAGAAAAGGCCCGGTGAGGTTGATGTTGAGGACGCGCTGCCATTCGGCGGGGTCAGTCTCCCAGACTTTTGCGTTAACGCCGGCAATTCCGGCGTTGTTCACAAGGATATCGATTTTTCCAAATGCGCGGATCGTCTCCGCAGTGGCACCCGCCACCGATTGGGTGGAAGTAACATCCGCGACAATTCCAGCGACTTTGCCCGACGACGCTAACTGCTGCCGTGCCTGATCCAGGGCGTTCGGATCGATGTCCCAAAGCGCCACACTTGCACCGGAGGCGAGCAAGCGGTTCGCGATGGAAAAGCCAATGCCGCGTGCGCCGCCCGTGACGATCGCAACGCGTGATTTCAAGTCGATTTGATTCATGATAGTGAATGGATAGGGATGCTTTTGAAGATCAGATTCCCGGCAATCTTGATTTCCACCTCTTGTTCATATTTCTGAAGTGCCGCGAGATCAGGTTCGACGCCGAGGCCGGGTGCGTCGGGAAGATTGATGCGGCCATTTAGGTCCGGCGAAAGTTTTGTGCGCGAGAAGTCGCGTCCAAGATCGGAAGGGGCGAATGGATATTCGCAAAGTTCATCCTCTTTCAGCCCGGCATAGGGTTGAATCGAAGCGCTTAGAGCAAGATGAGTCGTAAACGTGTGGTTCACAAAACGCACGCCACGCGAATGTGCGTAATGAGCCAC
>JAQGOX010000065.1 GCA_028293365.1 Verrucomicrobiales bacterium
TGTTAGTGTGACGGCAAATCCGTTGCCCGCCAGAATTTCAGCGACCCGCCGGGCAAATTGATCGGATAAAAAGCGCCGGTCGTAACCCACGACCGCCCTTTTTTCAGTGCCCTCAATTGGGTTCGCAATCCAGAAGTCTGCCGTGGCTTGTGCCACTCGCTCAACATTTGCAAATGTAAAATCTTCCGCGATGACCGCGCGCCAACCATCCGTTCCAAACTTAATAATGCTCATTCTCGAAAATAAAGCTGATCAACCCGCCTTTGGCGGAAAATGTTTGCCTTCGTGCGTCACAATTCGACGCATCTTCGAAATCGCAGTCTTCAAACTGTGTTCACCGAACAATCCAGTGCCGCTGACATACGCGTCGGCCCCAGCTCGAGCGCATTCGGCCGCAGTTTGAAAATTAATTCCGCCATCGACCTCAATGTGATACTTCAATCCCATCTTTTCCCGCCACGCCAGTGCTTGTTGAACTTTTGGCAGCGTTTCGGAAATAAAGGGCTGGCCGCCAAACCCAGGATTGACGGTCATGATCAAAAGCGTGTCGATCTTTTTTAAAAACGGTTGTACGGCCGTGATTGGCGTCGGTGGGTTTATCGCGAGTCCCACCTTTTTACCCAGAGACCTGATTTTCCATAGCAAGGATTCTACCCTCTCTCCCAATTCCACGTGCGTAGTCATGGAATCGGCGCCAGCCTTTGCGAATGGTTCAAGAAGAATTTCCGGACGCGAACACATCAGGTGGACGTCCAAAAACATATCAGTCGCTTCGTTCGCGATCCGAACCACTTGAGGTCCGAACGAGATATTTGGAACGAAGTGACCATCCATAATATCCAAATGCAGCCAATCCCCCCCTGCCCGCTCCACGCGCGCAGCTTCTTTCCCGAACTTCGCAAAGTTCGCGGCAAGCAGTGACGGCGCAATAATCATCCGAAGAAGCTAATGATTTCAGGATTAGAGTCAATGCGATGCGCAAGCTGCCGATTTGTCGACAATAACTCTGCAACTCGCTAAAAACCAGGTAGGGTGAGATTTAAAAAGGTGCGAGAAATGATGTCATGCGTAAAGTTCACAGTTGAGCGAATTCCACTTTTGTGTCTCGCGATGGTTGTGATTGTCTCCAGCATTTTTGGCACATTCGCCGCAGAAAATCATCAACCGTTCGCCTTGCGCGGCTACTATTTGACCTTTATGCGCATGCCTGTAATGGGCCTGCCCGATTGGAAGGCCGCAGTCGATTGTTTTGCGGAGGATCAGGGCAATGTTCTGATCCTGTGGATGGCAGGTGGGTTTCGGTCCAGTAAATATCCGATCACATGGAAATACAATGAGGAGCATGCAAATGTGCGCGCTGATTTTGCTCGCGAATTGATCGATTACGCTCACATCAAAAAAATCCGCGTACTCCTGGGCTTCACTCCCTTTGGCTACGATGGTGTTAACCGGCTTCCTTTGGAGAAGCCCGAGTTAAAAGCCCGGAAAAGCGATGGATCTCCAGTGGACCGATTCGGAATCCATTCATGGGGTTGGAATCTTTGTCCAGCGCAGCCGGAGTCCCAGCAATTCATGCGTGAGTATATCCATGAAATGGTCTCCGATTTTTATCCCAATGCCGATGGTCTCCTGATCGAATCCTCCGATTACGCCATCTGCAATTGTGCCCAATGCGGGCCGAAGTACTACGACCACGAATTCGCGTTTGTCAGGGAGGTCTCAGACGAATTATGGAAAGCCAATCCAAATGCACTCATTCTGGTGTATCCCCATTACTTCACTGGGAAAAAGGTTCCGGGCCTTGATGCGGTGGGAACGACGCAGCGTTTCGATCCCCACTGGGGTTTATTTTTTACTCCGCATAGCGCTCACTTCGATTCCGATCTTATTAAACAAGCGCGTTGCAGCATTTATTCGACTGACGCTCCGGCGCTCGGAACACCGCAAAGAATTGCCGATGGCGCCCGCGCAGCACTCAGCCATGGAGTAAACGGATACGTTTCTTCTTTCGAGGCCTTTAGCTACGTCCCAACCGAGCCCGAAGGTGGCGAACCCTGGATAGTCGGAAAACGAATGCGGCCATTTGGATTGGATCCGGAAAAAGAGGGCAAGATGCCATATGGATCTTTACTGCCACGCATCCAACGCTTCGCGTTCCGGGAATTTAGCCAGGATCCACTCCTTGGTTTTGATCAATTCAAAACGCGATTGGGAGAGCACTTCTTCGGGTCGCGGAGCACCACGAACGCCGTCAACGATTTACTCGAGCTCCAACGGATCTCGAATTTCGACCGCGACTGGTATTGGCCGTCGCCGCTGCTCGATCCCACTTTTTTTGCTCAGCACGCGATTCGATTACATTGGTCGGGCGAGAAATTGGCGGATCATTCCCGTAATCTGCAACGTCTCGGAGAAATTCAGGATAGTTATGCGGCTTCTATTGATTCGTCAAAACGTGAGATGGGAAGATACTCGAAGAGTATTGTGGATCGATGGAACAGCCGAACTCCTTTGGGACTGCTCAAATAGTATTGGGTCCACCTTCGATGGCTCCCCTGCTCCGCTTATTTTATTGTCGTTCTCGAATGAATTCCAAAAGCAAATGGTCCATGCGACCATCAATGCGTGTTACCACGAATTTCACGCCTAATTTGCTGGTTATTTTTTCAAGCTGTGCCTGGTGATCGCGCAATTTTTTGAGGTAACTGTTGCGACCGGATGCGGGATCGATGAACTGAGTCGTACCGGACTCGATATCCTCAAAAAGCATATCTTTATCAAACTTGAATTCGGTCTCCTGTGGATCAAGCGTTTGAAACAGGACGACTTCGTGGCCACGCGCCCGTAATTGAGCGAGCCGCTTTTCGAATGGCTCCAGCGGAACCAAAAAATCAGATATGAGCACCATCAAGCCGGGCTTTGTGACCAGTTCTCCGATGCGCCGCAATGGATGTTCCAGATCGGTGCTTTTTCCGTCGGAAGGACGCTCCATTGCAAGGAAGAGTCTCCGCATGTGTCCGGGCCGATTTCGGGCCGGCAGGTATTCTCGAACCGCCTGGCTGAAACTGAGTAAACCCACTGCATCTCCCTGCAAATAAAGAAAGTATCCTAAGGTGGCAGCAAGCGTTCTGGCATAATCGGCTTTGGTGTATCCGCTACTACCGAAATCCATGGAACGGCTTTGGTCGAGCAACAGGTGGCAGCGAAGATTGGTTTCGTCTTCAAATTTCTTGATGTAATAACGATCGCTGCGCCCGTAAAGACGCCAATCCAGATAGCGGGTATCGTCTCCGGGGGTGTAGGCGCGATACTCACTGAACTCAACAGAAAAACCGTGATAGGGACTTCGATGCAGACCATTCCAGAACCCTTGTACGACTATCTTCGCGCGCAATTCCAGACTTCGAATCGACATCAAAGCACGCGTATCGATCGGCTGCTTTGTCCCGGGCGCTGGATTCGAGGCAGTCGGCGTCATCGGGTATTTCAGTGCGATGCGCCAGCAGGAACTGAAACACCGTCGAGCAAGCGTTGGATGACTTTTTGAACGGTAATTCCTTCGGCTTCGGCTCGATAATTCAGCAGGATTCGATGGCGCAGCACTGATGGAGCAAGTGCGTCGATATCCTCCCGCTTGACATGGGCGCGACCGGCCAGAAGCGCCCGGGCTTTTGCACCGAGGACCAGGAACTGTGGTGCTCTGAGTCCCGCTCCCCAGCTCACCCATTCGGTCACGAAGTCTGGTGAAGCCGCCTGTCGCGGCCGTGACGCCGCGGCAATACGAACCGCGTAACGAATTAAATCCTCTGCGATCGGCACCCGTCTGATCAGGTCTTGAAACGCGAGCACATCTGCCGCGGTGAACAGCGGTTCGATCGCGATTGGTTTGCGCGAGGTGGTCTGCGAGACCACGGCCACTTCCTCGTCTTCAGGCAGGTAATCGATCACCACATTGAACATAAACCGGTCCAACTGGGCTTCTGGGAGCGGATAGGTTCCTTCCATTTCGATCGGGTTTTGCGTCGCTAAGACGAAGAATGGCTCGGGCAACGGATATCGAGTCCCGGCGGCGGTTACTTGATGCTCCTGCATGGCTTCAAGGAGCGCTGCCTGTGTTTTTGGCGGGGTTCGATTGATTTCGTCTGCCAAAATCATATTGGCGAAAATCGGGCCTTTCATGAAAACAAGCTTTCTGCCCTCGTCTGTGTCCGAAAGAATTTCAGTGCCCGTAATATCCGCCGGCATTAAATCCGGAGTGAATTGAACGCGCTGAAAGTGCAGATGAAACATCTGGGCAATCGATTTAACGAGCAGTGTTTTAGCGAGGCCAGGCGCCCCGGTGATCAGGCAATGACCACCTGCCAGAAGCGCAATGAGGATTTCCTCAATCACAGCCTTTTGGCCAACGATCACCTTGGATAACTCGGTGGTTATGCGAGCGCGGCTGGCGAGCAGTTGTTCGACCCGTTCTTTTTCGGCAGTGTATGACTCCATAATCAGTTCAGATACAATCGAGCGGCGATTAGTTGTGGGGAAACTTGTACGCGACCGGGGAGCCTAAAGCAACCCATGTCGCATTCGATAATCTCGGCTGATCGCGCGAATATTCGATGTTGGGGCCGTTCCCAAACCTCCCAAAATTAAAACAATGAAAAACGCGCTCGCGTTGGTATGGTTGCAATTGAAACAGGGGAATCGCCGATTGAGATACTATGAAGGTTTCGATTTTAACTTTGATGGCAGCACTTTTTGTCGCTGGATGCAGCGGCGCTCCACGAGGGTTCCCAGCGATCGAGGGAATTGCGAATTTCGATCAGGTCAACGAGCATCTGTATCGAGGAGCGCAACCCAATCGGCTCGGCTTGCAATATCTGCACAAACTCGGGATTGGCACCATCATAAACCTGCGCATGGAAGATGACGCCTGGGTCGAAGAGGAAGTTCAGGCCAAGGCTCTCGGGATGGAGTATTACAACGTTCCCATGAATGGCTTTCGACATATGACCATGGAAAATGTCACCAACGCCCTGGCATTAATCGAAAAGTCGCGTCTGCCCGTGTTCGTGCATTGCAAAGTGGGATGCGATCGCACTGGCACGGTGATTGCGTGTTATCGAATTCAGCACGATGGTTGGGATAGCGCGAAGGCTTTGAGTGAAGCTAGAACTTATGGAATGAATCGTCGTGAAATTTTTATGAAATTCCTCGTTAAACGGTTCGGCAAAAATGCCTCCCAAAAGACCCATGAGCCGCCGGGTCATGGTATCGAAGTGGCCCGATAAAACCGCGTTGACTGGAGTCGGTTCGTATCGATTAAACGAACCGAATTTGTCCCCGGGTCGGTCAGGGTAAACACCCTCCAGGCATATGTGTCCGTTGAAGATTCAATTATTGTGGACTGCCCTGGTTTTTGGAGAATAGTCAATACGATGTCGCCGTTTTCCAGAACTCTAATGTTGTCGAAATAAGGTAAACTTAA
>JAQGOX010000074.1 GCA_028293365.1 Verrucomicrobiales bacterium
GTTCATCTCAGAGCTGTCTCTCTCCTTCTACGAGTCCAATGGAAAGCGCTATTTGCTGACGAACATTATCGATATCACCGCGCGCAAGCGTGCCGAAGAGGAGGTGCGAGCCTCCCGTGAAGATCTGAGAGCGCTGGCGGGCCGGCTGCAGGATGTTCGCGAGGAAGAGCGCACGCGAATTGCCCGAGAAATCCACGACATCCTGGCTCAGGAGCTGACCCGTCTCAAAATTGATCTGGGCTGGCTGAGCAAACGACTGAGCCCTTCCACACGGGAAGTGGATCGCGAAAAACTCTTCGAAAAAGTCACAAGCCTGACTGGGTTCGCGGACAAAACAATAAACACGGTGCAGAAAATCGCCGCAGAGCTTCGTCCCGTGGTTTTAGACAGTTTGGGGTTATCGGCCGCCATTGAATGGCAGGCGGAAGAATTTCGGGAACGGACCGGGATTGCCTGCGAAGCAATCGTTCCAGAAGAGGAGTTTACTTTGCCGCGCGAATCAGCGACCAGCATCTTTCGAATCGTGCAAGAAAGCCTGACCAATGTCATCCGCCATGCGCACGCCACCCGGGTCGAGATCATATTGGAAACGGAAAACGACACGTTGCGCCTCCTGGTGCAGGACAATGGCATTGGCTTCAACGCAGTGCAAATGCGGGATCCACATTCGCTGGGTTTGCTTGGAATGCGTGAACGTGCACTGCTGCTGGGAGGACGATTCGAGATCAGCGGCATACCTGGAAAGGGAACGCGCGTAAGTGTGACGATGCCATTTGCGAGTCAAACATTACAACCGTCTGCAAACAATTAACGGCGGTATGATATGAGAATCTTAATTGCCGACGATCATACGCTGCTGCGGCAGGGCCTTAAGCAAATCCTCGCAGATGAATTCCAGAATGTGGAGTTTGGCGAAGCGGGGACATCGCAGCAGACCATTGACCTCCTCGCGACCCAAAGATGGGATGTATTGCTTTTGGATATTAACATGCCCGGCCGGAACGGCCTGGAGGTGTTGCGCGAGACTCGCGATCGATATCCGGCTCTGGCGGTACTGGTGCTCAGCAGTGCGCCGGAGGAGCAACTTGCCGTGCGCGTTTTGAAAGCAGGCGCGGCAGGTTACCTGAACAAACAAGCAGCTCCGGAAGAACTGGTTGAAGCCATAAAAAAAGTCCATTCCGGAGGTCGTTACGTGGGCACACGACTGGGAGAGAAACTGGCGGCCGAACTAAGCCGCCCACATCCCCGGCCACAGGAGCAGTTATCAGATCGCGAATTTCAGGTCATGCAGCAACTGGCTGGCGGCAAATCGCTCAAGGAGATTGCAGATGATCTCTCCTTAAGCATAAAAACAATCAGCACTTTTCGTGGACGCATTCTGGAGAAATTGAAACTCCAAAATAACGTGGAGCTGGCACATTTTGCTCGGGAACATGGACTTATGGAGCATTAGTGCACTCTTCGGCCCATTGGGCTCAATCGAGCATTATCCTTTTTTGACCTTGCTTGTAGGAAATCGCCTACAGAGGCACTTCCCCTTTTGCTACAAAACTATCAGCCCTCCTCCCATTTCCGGTCAGAGCTCTTCGGGCATAGACTGGATAAGTGTTAAAGAATACAAAATCGGGGCTTTTGAAAACTCCCCTGCGTGTGCTTATCGCAGACAGCTCATCCATGATTAGCGAGGGGTTGAGTGCCAGACTGGCCGAGCTAGGCTCCATCCAGGTCGTTGGTTCTGCAAATAAAGCGATTTCCGCGCTGGCCCTTATCGAACATGTCAAACCCGACGTGGTTCTGCTGGATCTCCAAATGCCGGGGGAGAGTTTGTTATCAATTCTTCATCTGATAAAACGAGTTGACCCAACACCCTCGATCATTGTTCTCACGCTCTATGCTTCGGCAGTACTTCGCGAAAGGTGTCTGCAGGCCGGCGCAGACTACGTACTATCAAAAACTGCCGAACTCGATGCGCTCAACGACGTCCTGGAAAAACTCGCATCCCACAAAGTCCTTAACCGGGTGGGGCGATGAGCACCTTTTCTCAATCCCGTTCTGTCGCCGCAACCAGCGACCCTTCGGCGCGAGCACGACGAATTCTATTTCCGGCGTTCGCCATTCTATGCGTATCGATAACCCTGCTCCTGGCTTTCACATTGCCTGGTAAAACGCAGACTTACTTCCTGCATCTCAGCGCCCTCGAAACGCTGTGTCTGGGATCTCTGATGATATTGAAGCACCGCCAGGAGTTTATCCTAGCGTTTCTGGAGACCCAAATCCATTCCTCTCAGGATGGAATTATCGCATTAGATTCCCAGGGGCGAAAAATGATGCAGAACCAGCGAATGGATGAAATCTGCCGGATTTCGGAAGTTATCGCGGTCATTGGCCATCACGCGAACGATGTTAATCCATCATCTGCTGGAGCAAATCGCGGCGAGATAACGCTCGAAAATGGAAGAGTATTCGATCACTACAGCGTTGCAGTGGTGGGCCGAGACGGGAAGCATTATGGAAAAATCGTGATGTTTAAAGAAGTGACCGAGAAGAGGCTGCTGGCTTCGCGGGACGTTCGCCGGCAACGCCTTGAAAGCATTGGATCCCTGGCGAGTGGAATCGTTCACGATCTCAATAATTCGCTGGCTCCCATTCTAATGGGCACCGAGACATTGAGGCTCAGTTGCAGTGACCATGAACAGCGGATGCTCTCCCTCATTCGCGATTGCGCCCAACGTGCAAGTGATATGGTCAATCAGATTCTAGCCTTCGCGCGGGGAAAAGAATACGCGCGCGAATTGATACCCGTTGAAGGGCTCCTGGCGGAAATCGTTGGCCTTGTGCGCCTCACTTTTCCGAGTGCCATTCAAGTCCAGACGAAGGTTTCAGCGGATGTCTGGAGCCTGCCAGGAAACCGCACTCAATTGCACCAGGCGCTGCTCAACCTATGTGTCAATGCTCGCGACGCCATGCCTGACGGCGGTGTCTTAACTATCACCGTGAGCGGCGCGGGGTCTGGGGATATTCCAGCCTGGGTAAAATCGGGGGAAGCAGGCGGTCCATTTTTGGTTTTTACCGTTTCCGACACAGGCTGCGGCATGACAAACGAAATACAGGCCCGAATATTCGATCCATTTTTCACCACGAAAACGCCGGAAAAAGGCACTGGACTCGGACTCTCCACGGTTCAAGCCATTGTAAAAAGCCATGGCGGTTTCATCACGGTGCAGAGCAGAGTCGGAAATGGAACGGAGTTTAAAGTTTACTTGCCCACCGGAGAAAACACGACCGCTTCGGTGTCAGAAGCACCCCAGGTTCCTGCCACCTGCAAATAAGTTCTATGGTGAACGCCGAATTACAACGGTCAGCGCCCATAAACGTTAGGCTGGGTGCGTATTTAATTCATAAAAATTATCGTGCGGAAACGGCTTTATAGCTGTCATTAAGCATAGCAGCCCGTTAAAAACCTTTGGACGCAGTTCCGAATACGTTTTCTCGGGCGGCCTGAAAGTGAAAGATCACCGCATGAACTCCCGCCATAAGGACCAGGCTTTTACACTCACCGAACTCCTCGTGGTGATCGCGATCATCGCGATGCTCGCCAGCCTGCTGCTTCCTGCGTTAAGTGCCGCGAAAAGAAAGGCAAAAGTCGCCGGATGCCAAAATAATCTTCATCAAATGGGAATTGGCGCGATGATGTACGCGAACGATGACGCTCTGGGAAGTTTAAGCGACGCTGTCCATGATACAAATGATAACATTAACTTCCTTTATCCCAAATATGTAAGCGCGACGAAGACGTTCATTTGTCCTGGAACACATAACAAAATTCGGGAGGACAAAAAAGTAACCAATCCTTTTACAGGAGAGGATAACCTGGAAGATTTGACTGGCTATGCCGGGAATACCGAAAACTTCGGCACGAGTTACGAAGTTTTTGGCTTCATGAACTACCATTCCGAGTCGCCGTCGTTCACGATGATTCCGATGGCTGGAAAGCAGAAAAAAGTCGGAGGAGTGCGGAAAACGCTTTCCTCGGTTCAAACCTACGTGCATATGTTCGACACATTTGGGTTGAAAGGCACTGTTCCCGGACCAACGCAGATCTGGCTTATTCCCGATGGTGATGACCCGAATCCAGGCCGGCAAAATTATCCCGATCCGGTGAATAACCACGGCGCGAGCGGCAGCAATGTTTTATTTTGCGACGGACACGTCGAATGGATTCCAGAGAAGACGCATCTGTTCAGATACGAACTTTCTCAGGATGAAAAACGAGACCAAATGCCGAAGTATTACGAATAGGTAAACCCGATCAACAGGAGCACAGCAGCCGCTGGCATTTTGATGCTTCAGATGGCATAGTTGGCTCATTCATGATTGGGTTCCCATTTTTAAAAGCCGGTGTCCGGATCTTTCAATTCCACCGCGGTCTTTGGCAATTCCCACTTCAAAAGAATAGTTTCTCTCTTGTCAGCCTGATTTTCGCGCTGGGCTGGTCCGCCGTGATTGCGGTAGCCGCCGATATGACCCCAATTAGTGTGAGCGGTTTTAATCGCGACGTGGTGGTTGAGAGCACCGCATCGGCACCTCCCTTTAACAACGTGGCTCTCGAGTTTAATCCAGGTGAAGACCGGGCATTTTATCAAAGCGGTTTACCAGGCTACTCGTACGGACTTCCTGTCAATGGTTCTTTTATCAGTGCGACGGGTGA
>JAQGOX010000114.1 GCA_028293365.1 Verrucomicrobiales bacterium
GCACTTGCCGTATTTGATCGCATTCTCAATAAGATTGACAAAAACCTCTTCAAACCGATCGACATCTCCATTTAAGCGCAGACCGGACGGGATGCGGTTCTCAATGGTCACTTTCTTTTCAGCGCCCTTCGATGCCAAATCCGCAGCCACCTTATCCGCGAGCGCGTGCAGGTCGAACTCGCTTCGGTTCATGGAAACCTGGCCGCTTTCGAGTTTCGATATCGTCAGGAGATCTTCGATCAAATAGGTCAAGCGGTCTGCATGTTTGGAAATTTTTTGCAGAAAGCGTTCGGCTAGAACCGGGTCATCCTTTGCGCCATTCAACAACGTTTCAATGAATCCATTGATCAGAGTGAGCGGAGTGCGGAGCTCATGGCTGACGTTGGCGACAAATTCGCGACGGGTGTTCTCCAACTGTTTCAAGCGCGTGATGTCGTGAAAAACAAAAATCGCTCCCTCCTGTTTCAGTTCGTAGTCGAGAAATGCGGTTGCATTGGCCTGGAGGATCCGGACCGGCGGCCCGGGAAATTCGATCTCACTGCCGATCACTTGTTTTTCTTTAGCGACCCGACGCACCAATTCTTCCAGAGCGGACCAACGAAGGGCCTCCACGACTGTTTTTCCTCGTACCTCGGTGGTGAGGTTAAAGAGAAAGGCTAAAGAGCGGTTGATTAATTGAATGCGCCCGTCCCTGCCGAGCAACAAAACTCCTTCGAGCATACTGTTAACCAGCGCCTGTTGCTGCGCTTCACCCTGGGCGATTGCCTGCTGCTGCTGCCGGAGTGCTTCACGGGTAAATTCCGCCTTCGCGCGTGCGCGTTCGCGGCGATGACGCCGTTCGCGCATCGAAAAATAGACCACCACCGATGCGGCCAAAAACACGAAGATAAGGATCGGCCACATACCGGGAGCTTCACTCTGCAGTATCTTCAGAAAGGCCCTAATCCATGAATCGATAGCCGACACCTCGGACAGTTTGGAGAAAGTCGGCCGCTTTGCCGAGTTTTTCCCGCAGGCGACGCATATGCGTATCCACCGTTCGCGTGTCGATGATGCTATCGTAGTGCCAAACATCCTGGAGCAATTGCTCGCGCGACTGAACGCGGCCACGCCGCTGAGCGAGCAAGCTCAAGAGCCGGAATTCGGTTGCGGTCAGGTCAACAACTTTTCCGCGAACCCAAACCAAATGCCGATCCATATCCACTATCAAATCGCCAATCTGAATCTTTTTCGCAACCTCCGTTGCAGAGTTGCGGCGAGTTAGAAGATTCTTTACACGTAAAACCAATTCCCGAGGACTGAATGGTTTGGTCACGTAGTCATCGGCACCCAACTCGAGACCGAGAACGCGATCAATTTCCGCGGCTTTGGCTGTGAGCATGATAATGGGAATGCCCGATGTAGCGGGATCGCGTCGGAGGATCTTGCAAACTTCAAGGCCGTCGACTTCAGGCAGCATCAAATCGAGAAGGATTAGATCTGGCAAGGATCGGCGCGCTTTCTTAACAGCCTCCGTGCCGTCCTCCGCTGTGATCACCTCAAAGCCGGCGCCGATGAGATTGAACTCAATAAGTTCGACCGCATCCGGCTCGTCATCTACCACGAGAATCTTTTGCTTCATGTAATCAAGCTGTTTGCGTTGCACCGGATTTACCGGTGTGTCGAATATCACGCCCTTCATATAGGTAAACGACTTCTTCGGCAATGTTCGTCGCGTGATCGGCGATGCGTTCCAGGCTTTTGGACACCACCATCAGACTAAGGCATCGTGTGATGGTTGGAGGGCGCTCAATCATATAGCTAACCAATTCCCGATGAAGTTGCTTATTGATCGCGTCAACCTCCTTGTCGCGCGGAATGACTGCCAAAGCCTGCTTCACGTTGCCATTGACGAAGGAATCGAGTCCGTCCTTGAGCATGGAAAGCCCCAGGTCAGCCATGCGAGGGATATCGACATAGGGTTTAAGTTGAGGCTCCTGGGAAAGCTCCAGAGCCCGGCGCGCAATGGTGGTTGCCTCGTCCCCCACCCTTTCCAAATCATGGGATATTTTCATCGCCACCGTAATTAAACGTAGATCAGAGGCGAGTGGCGCTTTGAGGGCCAAAAGTGCAATGGCCATTTCGTCCATATCGATCTCGAATTGATCCAGTTCCTGGTCATCTTCTTTGACCTTGCGCGCGAGATCATCGTCGCGAGTGACCAATGCTTTGATGACGTTGGAAACGGCCGCTTCAGCGAGCCCTCCCATGGTCAATAGCTTTTGCTTTAGTTCAGCGAGTTCCTGATCGAAGTGTCGTTGCATAGTGTAGGGAAAATCAGCCGAACCGACCGGTAACGTAATCTTCAGTCTGTTTCACCGACGGGTTTGTAAAAATCTTGCGGGTCGCGGCGTATTCAACCAGCTCGCCCAGATAAAAGAAAGCGGTCTGATCGGAAATTCGCGCAGCCTGCTGCATGTTGTGGGTCACGATAACGATCGTGAAATCCTTTTTCAGGTCCAGAATCAGCTCCTCGATCTTAGTCGTGGCGAGTGGATCGAGGGCGGACGCCGGCTCATCCATGAGGATTACCTCGGGCTCCACGGCCAAGGCACGAGCGATACAGAGTCGCTGCTGCTGGCCGCCAGAAAGGCTCGTGGAAGCGGCATTTAAGCGATCCTTTACTTCGTCCCAGAGGGCAGCCATTTTTAAGGATTTCTCCAATCGCTCCTGTAGTATGCCTTTATTGCGAATGCCATTTAAGCGCAATCCCACAGTAACATTCTCGGAAATGGACATAGTGGGAAAGGGATTGGACTTTTGAAAGACCATCCCAACTCTGCGGCGAACAACTACAGGGTCGATTTCGGGGCCGTAAATATTTTCGCCGAAAAGACGAATCGTTCCGGTCATTCGGGCATCCGGAACCAATTCATGCATGCGATTCAGGGATCGCAAGAAGGTTGATTTTCCGCAGCCGCTTGGGCCGATAATGGCAGTCACGGAACGTGCTTTGATATCCAAAGAAACGTCCTTCAAAACTGTGTGAGCGCCAAAGGAAACGCTCAGCTTGCCAATTTGAAATGCAGTTGCCGGCGCGATTGCATGCGCCTCTGGTTCCGGACTGTTCGGTTTCTGCATATTTTGTCCGGGGGCGTTGGATTCATTTCGATTCATTTGCACAGGGAAATCGATGGTGCTTGCGTTCATTTGGCAAAACGGTCGCGTGTCAGGAGGCGGACAACGATATTTATCAGCGTAATCATCAGCAGCAGCACAAGAGCGCCAGCCCACGCCTGACGGTGCCAATCGTCATACGGCGCAATCGCGAAGGTAAAAATCTGAAGTGGAAGCGCCGCAATTGGATCGGAAAGGTGATGACTCCAGACAGAGTTGCCAAAAGCTGTAAACAAAAGTGGAGCGGTTTCGCCGGCGACCCGCGCCAGTGATAACAGTAGGCCCGTGACTATTGCTTTGAGGGCGGTGCGAACAATAATCGAACAAACCGTGCGCCAGCGTGAGATACCGAGGGCCAAGGCAGCCTCGCGATAACCCGACGGAACCAGGAGCAGAACCTCTTCAGTAGTCCGAAGAACCATGGGAATCATCATCATTCCCAAAACAATTCCACCGGCCAAAACCGAGAAACCTTTCATGCGCAACACGACCAGCGCATAGACTGCCATGCCCCAGATGATCGAGGGAACTCCGTTTAAAATATCCGCGGTAAAGCGAATGATCCAGGCGACGCGACGCGAAGCATATTCCGCAAGGTAAACACCACCGAAAACCCCAAATGGAACTCCCAGGACAGTGGCAAGGCCCAATAGTACCAACGTTCCAACAATTGCATTCGCCATACCACCGCCGGGTTCGCCGACCGGCCGCGGGAGATGAGTGAAGAATGCGAGATTGAGCGATCCGAATCCGGATCTCAATAAATGGAAAAAAATCAGAAAGAGTGGAATGATCGTCAGCAACGCGCAGGCGAGCGTAACGAGCTGCATCAGGACGTTTTTGCCTTTGCGATAGCTATGATGCGAAGCAGACTCCATAATCTTAAGCTTTCACTCCGCTACCGCCGAACGCTCTTAAAAGCAACTGAGCAAGGGCGTTGACCAGAACCGTAACCCCCAAAAGAACCAAACCGATTTCAAAAAGGGCATGCAGATAGATCTCGGTGGTAGCTTCCGCAAATTCGTTCGCAACCACGCTCGCGAGCGTGTATCCGGGAGCAAATAGCGATTTCGCAATCTCAGGGCGATTTCCGATGACCATGGTCACAGCCATGGTTTCACCCAGTGCCCGGCCAAGTCCAAGAATCACCGCTCCAAATAAACCTTTCTTTGCGTAACTTAAAACCGCGATCCGGGTGACTTCCCATCTGGTAGCGCCGAGTGCGTAGGCAGCTTCGCGCTGCAGCCCTGGAACAGATCGAATGATTTCGCGGGAAACGGATGTGATGATTGGCAGGATCATAATCGCAATAATGATTCCTCCCGCCAATATGCTGACGCCATAAATGGGTCCCTGAAACAGGGGTGAAAATCCGAAAGCGCTGCGCAACCAGGGAAAGAGATTTTCGCGCAACCAGGGAACCATCACAAAAATACCCCAAAGACCGAGGATGACACTCGGCACGGCGGAAAGTAGTTGCACTAAAAAAGCGAGGGGAGCCCGCACCCAGACAGGGGCCAATTCGGTCAGATAAAGCGCGGTGCCAATGCTTAAAGGAACCGCAATGATTAAGGCGATCAGCGATGAAACGAGCGTGCCGAAAATAAACGGCAGGGCGCCAAACTGCTCCGCGACAGGATCCCAATCCGAACTAACCAGAAATCGCCAGCCGAACTTCGAGATCGAGAGTCTCGACGATTTAAAAAGTTCGTAGCCGACCAGGAAAATGAGAGCAATCACCGACATTGCCATCAAAAAGGTGAACCATTTGAAAATGGAATCCCAAGGGCTTTTGACACCCGTATCCTGGGAAAATCCGGCGTCACCACCTGGATCTTTAGTTTTCATCCCTAAATTTTGAAAAGGGCCGGCGGACGCAGGAGGAACTGACGCCCACCGACCCATTCCATCTATATGGAAATCGGCGAATTGCTGTTATTGAATGCTCTTGATGCGCTCGATCACGCGTTTCTGCAATTCTTCAGGCAACGGAGCATAATCGAGAGCCGCGGCCATTCCTTCGCCCTGAGTTGCCGCCCAATTTAGGAATTCGACAAGTTTCCTGCCTTTCTCGGCATTGGTTTGCTTTTCATAAACGAGCAACCAGGTAGTTCCAGCGATCGGATAGGCATCAGCGCCTGGAGGATTGACCATGGAAAACCGAAAATCATCCGGTACTTTTGCGGAGGCAAAAGCGGAAGTGACTGAAGCGACAGAGGGTTTGATAAAGTTACCGGCGGCGTTCTTTAATTCGCCCACTGGAAGTTTATTTTGGCGAGCGTAGGCTAGTTCGACATATCCAATACTTCCCTGCAGTTGCTTTACCTGCCCAGCTACTCCTTCGTTGCCTTTTCCACCCAGCCCGACCGGCCATTTCACAGAAGCGTTTTTTCCGACCGACTTTTGCCATTCCGGACTAACGTTGCTCAGGTAATCAGTAAAGATGTAGCTGGTGCCGCTGCCGTCGGAACGATGGACAACCACAATGTCGAGTTCAGGCAGCTTCGCACCTTCGTTGAGTTTTGCCAGGCGCGGATCATTCCATTTGGTGATTTTACCCAAAAAGATATCCACGACCGTGTCTGAATCAAATTTAAGAGCCGGACTTCCGGGAAGATTATACGTAATAACGACCGCCCCGCCGACCGTTGGGATGTGAAGAATTTTTCCCTTGGCCTTTGCGAGGTTTTCGTCGCTCATGGGGCCGTCGGAGGCGCCGAAATCGACCGTCTGTTCCAATATCTGCTTCTGGCCGCCTCCCGACCCGATGGATTGGTAATTGAATCGGACTGAAGGATCAACTTTGGCGTATTCGAAAAACCATTTCGAGTAGAGTGGGTATGGAAAGGTAGCGCCGGCTCCATTGATCAACATCTGGCCGGAAGCCTGGCTGATTCCCGTGACGATTGCGGCGCAGGCAGTCAGCGTTTTCAACAATTTCATTGTTTGGTTCATAATCTCTTTTTATTTTCGAAGAAAACATGCGGACTGTCTGTGACAGCTCTGAGGCAGAATTGTGACAATCAGGTTACGTATTTGGAATCTGAAGGCAGAGTGTGATCACGCATAAATGCCTTACTGTATGCATTCGATACACTATGGAATCGCGGTCCATGATTAAACTTTTAGCGCTGGCATCCTAATATTGAGCCAGTTTTCGAGTCCCCCGTAAGTTTGCCGTTCGAGAAGAAGCCATAACAACGTCCCCTGCTCTATTTTGGGATTGCTGGAGAATTGGTTCATTTGGTTCGACCGGAATGCGGTTGTAGCGCTGCAGGGTGCGAGATTGACTCAGCGGGACCCCGTGTTCTATCAGGAATTGGTCGATGGCCAGATCCTGAGTGGTGTAATCCTGTGGTGAAACGAGAATGTTAATGTAAGCGAGTGGTTCGGTGGTTTGTCCGAAAAGGATTTTGATCACCTGACGATCCAAAGTGTTGTTCAAGGTTTCGGAGATGAGCTTGGCATCGTCCACTTCGAGGATGCGGCTTTCTTCCCCTTGCAGGGAAGCGCCATATCCCTGGTTGCGACTGAGGGTGCCGAGGTCGGCGCCGCGCCACAGCGCGATCATAACTCGGTCCATGCGTTCGACGAGGGCGATATATGGAGGAGCGCCCGCGCCCTTTAGATCGAGCAGCTTGATGTCTTCATTGGAATTGGTGACGACGGCCAGTTCGCGAATGAACTGGTCCAGAGCGGCGGTCATGGCATCCCATTCCGGTGTGTCTCTCGCAGCGGTGGTTACGGCGTGGAGACCGGGGCTGCCGTACTTCTGGCAGTAATCGAGCCAGCTTATGAGTGGAAAATGTTTGAAGAGATAGGCGCGGGCGCAGGCAAGCATGACCCCTTCGCCGACGGTCACGAGCCATTCGTTGGGATCCATCGG
>JAQGOX010000119.1 GCA_028293365.1 Verrucomicrobiales bacterium
ATGTGTTGACACGTGGTTGTGCTGGCCCCGATGCGCAATCGTCCCGCTCCCCATTTCGACAATCGATCGAGCGCGATTCGGCTTAATTTCATTTCCTCCAGAATCTTTGTGGCATGATGTAGAAACTGTTCTCCTGCGTGAGTCAGAACCACTTTTTTGCCCACTCTGTCTAAAAGTGAACAACCTACATCACGTTCCAGAGCCTTTATGGAATGGCTGATTCCCGATTGGGTAAGATGAAGTTCACGGGCTGTCTCAGTGAAATTTCCCGTGCGCGCCAGCGCGCTGAACGCTCTGAGCTGCCTGCTATCGATGGGAGTGTTCATCTATGAGAGTAATTCATGATTGCCATGCGCTTCGGGAGTAGCATCCCTTGCGCCAAACCTTCAATTGGCACGGCATCCGCTAGAGAGCTCCAACGAACGAGTACTCGATACCTATGGATTACATTAAGCCGAACGACGTTTTGAAGAACATGGTGGCAATCGGCGACGCAAAGGCGGGGCTCGGGGCCAAAGATATTTTGCTTCGTGGTGCTTTGTCGGGGGCGTTGCTCGGTATTTCCACCAGCCTCGCATTCACCGCAACTCTCCAAAGCATTCCATTGGTCGGCGCCTTGGTATTTCCGATTGGCTTCGTCATGATCGTTCTTCTCGGATTCGAATTGGTGACCGGGAGTTTTGCACTCGTTCCACTCGCCGCTCTCGATGGCCGTCGTTCGTGGGGAAAGGTATTTTCAAATCTAACAGGAGTGTTTGTTGCGAATCTTATTGGTAGTGTTGCCTACGGTGCCCTCCTTTATATTGTTCTGACGAATTGTGGCAGCGACGCTCCGATTGCGAGTGGTATCGGGCCAAAAATCGTCGCTGCGGCTGAAGCGAAAACAATTGCGTACGCAGCTCACGGAACCGCCGGAATGGTGACAGTTTTTGTCAAAGCGGTTCTCTGCAACTGGATGGTCTGTTTCGGAGCGGTGATGGCGCTCACTTCACACTCGACTCTCGGTAAGATCGTCGCCGCCTGGCTGCCCATCTTCGTTTTTTTCGCGCAAGGATTTGAACATTCCGTTGTGAATATGTTTTTGATTCCCACTGGTATGCTGCTTGGAGCGAAAGTGAGCTTCGGCGATTGGTGGGTCTGGAATCAGATTCCTGTGACGCTCGGAAATGTTTTGGGTGGATTACTCTTCACGGGATTGTTTCTTTATTGGACGTACAGTCCCGTTCGCAAAACACAAATGGCTCCGGCAGTCGTCACGCCCCCAAATGCATTCGAAGAGCCGATCGGTGCTTGAACCCCGTGGAATAATTATGGCGACATTAGAAATTCAAGAACACGGCGGGGGATTTAGCGTCGAGCAAAAAGAATATCTGGCTGGTTTTCTGGAGGGCGTTGCCCGCCGCGAACGCGCCACCGCTGGCGATGGTGGAGTATCTGCTTCCTCTTCAACTGGAGCCGGCTCCAATGCTCCATCACAGGAGTTCGTTTTTGGCACACCGTTGGCCGACGTAACCAAACAGGAACGGTGGAAGCATGAAGAACATCCGCTGGATGGCTGGGACCGTATCCTTGCCCACGCCGAAGGAGATAAATTTCCCAATGATGAAGATACCTACCGGATGCGGAATTTTGGAGTTTTCTTCGTCGGACCAGCCCAAAACAGTTTTATGCTTCGTTGCCGGATTCCGGCGGGTGAACTAACTGCCGTGCAGTTACGCGGGCTTGGTGAACTCGCGGAAGAATTCGGTAACGGGACCGTAACGATTACGACCCGGTCCAACTTCCAGATTCGACAGATTGCGGCGCGCAACCTCGTGAATGTTCTGACCCGGTTGCAATCGCTCGGCTTGACGTCGCGGGGAAGTGGCGTCGATAACGTCCGCAATATCACGGCATCGCCGACCGCCGGATTCGACCCGCAGGAATTAATCGATACACGTCCTTTTGCTCACGCCCTGCACCACTATATTCTCAATCACCGCGAATTATTCAATCTGCCGCGCAAATTCAACATCGCCTTCGAGGGAGGCGGATCGATTGACACTCTGGCCGACACGAACGATATCGGATTTGTCGCAGTGAAAGTCGGTTCCGCGAGCGGAGAATCTCTGAAGGACGGTTCTGCGGTGGCTATAGAACCTGGAATTTATTTTCGCGTGGAACTGGCTGGAATCACCGGCCACAGGCAGTTCGCACGCGATTCAGGAATATTGGTGAAGCCTTCAGAATTGCTTTCGGTGGCTGTCGCGATGACGCGGGTCTTCCTGGAGAAGGGCGATCGAACCGATCGAAAGAAAGCGCGATTAAAATACCTCATAGATAAAATTGGCGCGGAGGCGTTTCTCGTTGAAACGCAAAAAAAGCTCGGCTTCCATTTGGTCAAGTTTGGCGCAGAAAAATGCACAACACGCCCACCTGCTCTGCGGCATGGTCATATCGGTGTCTATCGGCAAAAGCAAAAAGGAAAAAACTACATCGGAGTTGTGGTTCCGGTTGGCGTAATGACTTCCAGGCAAATGCACCGCCTTGCGGATCTTGCGGCCAATTATGGTTCCGGCCATTTTCGGGTTACTCCATGGCAGAATGTACTGATCCCGGATATAGCCGATGCATTCGTGGAAACCGTGAAGCGCCAATTAGTCCGAACAGGTCTGCACCACGAAGCGAACAATATCACCGGTGGACTGGTCGCCTGCACCGGCAATACCGGCTGTAAATTCGCGGCAACGGATACAAAGGGTCAGGCACTGGCGCTGGCAGATTATTTGAACAAACGCGTTCCGCTCGATCATCCCATCAACATCCACCTCACCGGTTGCCCCAACTCCTGTGCGCAGCATTATATCGGAGATATCGGTCTGCAGGGTGTTAAAGTCAACGCTGGGGGCGACTCGGTCGAAGGGTACAATATCGTATTTGGCGGCGGTTATGGCGCGGATGCTGCCGTCGCCAGGGAGGTATTTAAGGGTATTGCTTTCTCGGAAATCCCCAAACTTCTAGAACGCGTTCTGAAAGTTTATCTGGAAAGGCGTGAGGCAAGCGAGGCGTTCGCTGCGTTCATCCGCCGGCATGAAGTTAAACAACTGCAGGAGATATTTTCGTCCTGACGTTCCTGATTTGCGTTCATGAACGAGACCCATTTAATCCCTTGTTTACCCGAGAGCGCGCCCTTTACTGCGGAGCAGCGCGCCTATTTAAATGGCTTTTTAGCCGGAATTTTCTCCCGCGCTCCGGCTGCGAACATCTCTGCTCCTGAAAAGGCAAGCACAGTACTTTCGCCACTAACAATCTTGTTTGGTTCACAAACCGGCACGGCCGAAAATCTCGCAAAACGTGTTGGGAAGGAAGCTGGCAAACGCGGATTTGCTGCGACAGTTCATGATCTGGGCGATTATTCGAAAGCGCAGCTACCCACTGAGTCGCGTTTGTTGATTATCACCAGCACCTACGGCGACGGGGAACCACCCGACAACGCAAAAGCGTTTTGGCAATGGCTTGTGAGTGATAAGGCCGCGCAGTTGCAACGGACCTCTTATTCCGTTTGTGCACTTGGTGATACCAACTATGCAAAATTCTGCGCGTTTGGACAGGACCTTGATACGAGGTTGGAATCCCTGGGGGCCAAACGCGTCTTCCCTCGTGCTGATTGCGATTTGGATCTTGAAGAACCATTTGCGCGTTGGATGAATGCCGCTTTGGATGCTTTGGGACAGGCTGCCAACCCAGTGCCTGCCGTCTCCGTTGTTGCAGAAATTGCGGACGAACCCCCCAAAGCAGCCGGCTATAGTCGGTCGAACCCATTTGTGGCGGAATTGATAAAGAATCGGAAATTAAATGAAGACGGTTCGGAAAAGAATACACGCCATTTTGAAATTTCGCTTGCAGGGTCTGGTTTAACCTATGAGCCTGGCGACGCACTCGGAGTGATGCCCGCAAATTGTCCCGAATTAGTTGATAACCTGCTTTCGGCGCTGAACCAGACCGGGGATGAGCGTGTTCCCGGACCCTCTGGGTTCGAAATAAGTTTGCGAGAAGCGCTCGTAAAGCATTACGAAATTACCAGAATTCCGCGACCGCTTCTCGCGGCGATGGCCGACCGCACGGGCGATGAATTGCTTAAGAAGCTGGTCTCTCCAACTGCGAACGGGGAATTGACTCGCTTTTTGTGGGGACGTGAAATTGTCGATTTGCTAAACGCCTACCCTTCGGTTCGTTTCAGTCCGGCCAATTTTCTTTCGTTGCTGAAAAAGCTTCAGCCGCGCCTCTATTCGATTTCGTCGAGTTTGAAAGTTCATCCTGAACAAGTGCATTTGACCGTCGGAATCGTTCAATACGAATCTCTGGGCCGAAAGCGGAAAGGTGTTTGTTCAACATTCCTGGCGGACCGGACCGCAAGCGTCCCGGTATTCGTACACACAAACAAAGCATTCCGCCCACCGCCGAATGGAGATACTCCAATGATCATGGTTGGCCCAGGCACTGGTATCGCTCCTTTTCGATCATTTCTCCATGATCGCAGAGCCTCCGGCGCGAAAGGGAAGAACTGGTTGTTCTTTGGTGAGCAACGCAGCGGATGCGATTTCCTTTATCGCGACGAATTGGAACAGATGCGGCAGGAGGGTAGTCTGGCCCGTCTTGACACCGCGTTCTCGCGGGACCAGACGGATAAAGTCTATGTGCAACATCGCTTGCGTGAACACGGCGGCGAGGTTTTTAAATGGCTGGAAGAGGGCGCGCATTTCTATGTCTGCGGCGATGCCAGTCGCATGGCCAAAGATGTGGATTCAGCTTTGCGGGAGATAGTCCAAACCTCCAGGGGATGCAGTGGTGAGGAGGCTGACGACTATCTTACACGATTGAAAGCTGAGAAGCGCTATCAGCGGGACGTTTATTAATCGCGAGTCATCGACATCAAGCTCCGCTGAAGTTCGGCCTTTAACTCTTGTTTCATGGAGTCAGACGCATCGCGGGGAACTTTGAGCATGGGGGCGAACGAAATAACGCAATGCGAGAGGGGAATGGGGACCTGAAACCGATCCCAACTCTTCGCTTGAAATTTATGCGAGCTGTAATTTGAGACGGCCACGATTGGAGTTTCTGTGAGTTGGGCCAAAGCAATAATTCCGTCTTGCACCACGTATCTGGGTCCACGTGGACCGTCGGGCGTGATCGCAACGTGGTATCCCTTTTGCAGTACAGAACTTAATTCCAGCAGGGCCTGCGCGCCTCTACGGCTTGAAGAACCGCGCACCGGATGTACTCCATTCCGTTCCAGGATTCGTGCGAGCAGAGCTCCATCCCGGCTCGCGCTGACCAGTGCCGCAAGCCGCGAGTCCGGTTGCAGACGGGCTTGAAATTCCCTCCACGCCGCCATCGAGAGCGCCAGGCGATTGTGCCACGTGGCAAATATCACCGGTCCTTTGTGATTTCCGCTTAACAGGCCCGCTTCATCCACAAATCTGATTCGCAACGTTTTGTTAAGAACTTTGCCACACGCGGCCGCAACTAGCGCGGCTAATTCACCGTGCCATTTCAGTTTTTGGGGAACGACGATACCGCTTTTGCGTTCGCGACTTTGTTTCGCTGGGGGAATAGATGCCTCGCTCATTGCGGCTGATTCAGCCCGCCTTTTTCAAACAGGCCCTTACCAGATCTTCAAGACTGGTTTGTGCGCCCATTTTTTCCAACGTGCTTCGGACCGTGTCGTGAGCTTCAACCTGTTTGAATCCAAGAGCCATCAAGCCAAGCACAGCATCGTTGATTTTTTGATCTTCTGCTGTCAGTGCACGTTGTGCGCTGCTGGCTTCCCACGCCCCAGCCTTGCCGATTTTGTCACGCAGTTCCACCACAATTCGTTCCGCGGTCTTTTTTCCGACGCCGGAAATCTGCGAGAGGGATTTGACATCGCCATTGGCAACGGCACCGCGAAACGCAATCACATTCATTCCACTTAAGACATTCAAGGCGATCATGGGACAGATTCCACTCACCGTATTAATCAGCATCCGAAATAAATCGCGCTCCTGGGCGGTCATAAATCCGTAAAGTATATGAGCATCCTCGCGGATTGCCAGGTGGGTTAGGATTTTTACGTCTGAACCGGGCCCCGGAAGTTTGTCGTAGGATGACAAGGGGATGAGCACGTCGTAGCCGACGCCATGGACGTCGATGATGACCTGCGTTGGCAGCACGTCGATTAATTTGCCGTGAAGGTGAGTAATCATTCTAATTTAAATCCGTTTCGGTTGGGCAAAGTTGTAGCGGCTTGATTCGCTTGCATGCGCCAAAGCCAATGCCAAAGCGTCAGCGGCATCCGGTGCTGGCTGCTCCGGCAATTGCAGCATGCGTTGCACCATTTTCGCAACCGCCGACTTTTGAGCCCCGCCAAAGCCAACTATCGCCTGTTTTACCTTGCGGGGAGCCAGTTCGTAAATCTCCAAACCGGCTTCCGCAAGCGTCGCTAAACTTGCCCCGCGCGCCTCACCCATAATAAGGGCAGTTTGCAAATTCTGTGCGAAGAAGAGCCCTTCAATTGCACAAACCGTCGGATGATGTTTGGCAATGATTTCGCGTAATGTTCGAACAATCAGCACCAAACAGCGCGAATGCTCCCATGATGCCGGACAGGAAATCGTACCCTGGGCAAGGGCCGCATGATGAGGCTTCTCGAGCCGAATGACTCCATAGCCGGTCCCACGGAGTGAAGGATCCACACCGAGAATGATCTCATGCTTGCCGTTCGTTGCTGAGATCCGTTGCTCAATATCCGGTTTCGCAACACGGGTCTTTCGTGTCAGACGCGCTTCGAGTTGTTTGAATTGTTGAGGCGTAATGCCCATTCAAAGACCATTGTTAAACCGAAGTTCCGAACACTAAAGGAAAATGTAGCGCTGATCGTGCTTCACCCATGTGGCGCGTACGCAGCCTTCAAACAGACTCGGTCGGGCCGGCTAAAACAAAACGTTCTCGAGAAACCCCGAAAGAATTGTCGAACGATGGAGATCGCGACGAACAACCACCGCGAGTTCACGGCTAAAACGTGGCTCCGTGCACACCCGGATGACTGGACGGGTTTTTGGATGCAGAGCCAATGCCCTGTGCGGGACAATGCTAGAGCCCACTCCGAGCGCCACAAGGTTTATGATGAAATCGAAATTATCGGCCTCAAGAGCAGGTTCGGCCCGGACTCCCGCTCGTTCCAACCAGTCCTGAAAGCGCTTTCCGGTGTTCGACTTTCGAGTGATTGCCAGCCATGGATGCTTTTTAAATATTTCGGTTAACCTTGCCGCGGCAATCGGCTGCGAATATTTTTGGGAGGAACGAGCCGGTAAAATTAGGACAAATTCATCATTGAATTTTCGTGCACTTTCCAGCGCGCGCGGCAAACGCGAAGGCGGCGATACGATGGCAGCATCCAATTCACCGCTTTCCACGGCGGAGAGCAGAAACGCGCTGGCTTCATGGGAAACATGAAGTTGGATTTTGAGGAACTTCCGTTGAAAAGCGCGAAAGAATCCGGGCAGGTAGGCCAGGCCAATTGTTCGCGAAACCCCAACTCGCAATGTTTTCGGAATCAAGGGCGATTTCCCCCGCAATGCGAGCAAGGCACTGTCGACCTCTGCAAGTATTGCCCCTGATCGAGCGTGTAATGCCGCGCCTTCCGCGGTAAGCCGCACATGTCGGGTCGAGCGGTCAAAAAGTCTTAGTCCAAGCTTTTCCTCAATTCTGAGAATTTGGCGTGTGATGGCGCTCTGAGTCAATCCCGCTGCTTGTCCAGCCCGTGTGAAACTCTGATGCTCGGCCACGAGGTGAAATAGTTTCAACTCGTACAGGTCGAACGGGCCGGTTGCAAGGAATTCATTCAAGACGGGAATTACTGTAATCCGATCAATGAATTTCCCGCAATCCTTCACGGCTCTTACCGTTTAATCACCGATCACCGGATTAAATCCGGACCGGAAAAACAACATGCCAAATCGAAATGAAAGAAATCCAGGGAACGCTCCGGGAGCGTTCTACGTCGACAGCACCTGCATCGACTGCGATCTTTGCCGCGATACCGCTCCGTTATCCTTTCAGCGGAATGAAGAAATAGGACTAAGTATTGTCTTCAGACAACCGGTTTCAATAGCGGAAATCAAACAGGCCCGGGAAGCGTTGGAGGGTTGCCCGACGGAGTCGATCGGCTGTGATGGGAACGAAATCTAAAAAGTGACCCATTTAATCACCGGCTTTTCCTCCGTAATGCTTCCACAGGTAGCAAATGGAGCAGAATGTCTCAATTAGAGATCAGCCGGAAAAATTGCGAAGAGGTGCGCAGATCGACAGTCATCCAGACCGAGCTCTCGTTTGTGCTCTTTACGCTCGCCGCGCTTCGCCAGGTTGGCGGAAACTCATCTGAAACCTGAAGCTTCATGTCGAAGGCGCTGATTGGCCACGAAAGAATCAGATTTGTCCCGCTATTGGTGATTGACAATGACACTGGTCCGGGAATCTGAAGGCCCTTCAAACCAATCAGGTTCGCGGGAGGTACAGTACCCCCGCCCAATGTCACGTCAACAGGATCGGATTCAGCGGAAAATTGCGTCGCTACATTCTGAACGCGAATTTTAAACATTGCAGATTCTCCGGAAGTCATCCCCGGTACGGGAATGCTTCCGGCGAAAAAATATCCAGCTAAAGAGCCGCTTTCCAATCCAATTGGTCCGGCAATCGAAACGAGATTCGAACTTGTTTGAAGGAGAAGCTCAACTCTCCAATCCGGTCCGGAAATCCCCCAACCGGTCTCCGCGAATACAATCGGTGCATTCACCTGCGCGGCTCCATTCGCAAAATTGATAGTTCCCCGTACGGCATCGGCATTGTCGGCGACCGCAGAAACAGGCCAACCGATAATCGGGCAGACTAGAGCAGCAATGAACCAATTTAATTTCACAGGTTTAGTTCAAAATGTGTTATCCAATTTGTTGCTGCTTCAGCATTTATAATAAAAGATCCTGCTACCGGCACGGAAGGTTCAAATGACTGCCAGTGACCGTCTGGCAAAAAGGTAAACACTTTAAGGGTGTTGTTTGTGTTGAGGTAAACATTGTCAAATGCGGAAAGCTTGAGGCCGAGCGTGGCAGTTAACTTCCCGGCGATTGGAGTCAGACTACAGCGGATTGAAAGGCCCGCAGGAATTGAATTGGTTAGATCGCCCTGGAGCACCGCGCCAACGAAGGTGACGACTTTGGCCTGAACAGAAGGGTTGATGACAAGAACCCCTTCGCCTACGGATAGCGTTTCGTCCGGACGTTCCCATTGACCGTTTTGATACAGGTTTGTGGTGTAGGCCGTATCGACGATCTTCTGAATGGTCGAGCCTTCAGGCATATCCGTAAATAACGAAGCGACTGTTCTATTTGCAGAATCGAGTTGAAGGCCAATCAGGTTAACGCCGGGCTGTATAGCCACGTTTATATAACCGACCGCATTCACTGAATAGACCTGCGCTCGAACCATTTCGGTCGACAGATTCATTGCCGCGTAGAGAATTACTATGAGCCTAGGCAAATTTCTCATTATAGAGGCACTCCTTTGAATGCAACCTGTTCCGGGAAAAAGATTTTTTATTGGAAGCAAATTTCAAGCCATTCTTAAAAGCGAGAAAACGCGCAATAGAGCCGCGTTCCCTTGGCCTTCTCCCCTGAATTTAAACTCATTCGGTTGGAACTATGCAAACGCCGCGCGGGTCCGTTGAGCCAGGCTGTTATCCGGGTCTGAAGTTCCTTTGAGATTGAAAACACTGGCGGCGAGGTAACGATCTCGCCACGGCGCTGACATGAACTGATAATCCTCGAGCACGGCGGCGCTGAATTTATAATCGTGCGCGTCATTTCCCTTAAGGAAGATCAGCCGCCGTGCTGCATCCGCGAATGCTTTGGGATTGGACTGTGTGGACATCCAACTCAGGACTTTTCGGGCGCTGCCGAGGCGATCGTTGCGGAGATCCTGGAATATCTCTTCCAGGGCCGCAGCCCCCGTGCTTTTCGGTGCAAGGGGATCCATCGTGTCAATATGAATCCCTTTGTCAGTGCTGTTCCCGCGAAATAAAGGAAGAAAAGCGGCGTTTTGCAGGATCAACAGTTTGCGGGTTTCCTCATCGCGACAATGTTGAAATGCATAATGCGCCGCGTTGGTAAAAGTAGTCGCATGAATCGCAATAATGCCCGGCTGCCTCATCAAAAGTTCCCCGGCACCGTCGAAGAAAGCATCAAACAGCGACTGCGGCGCAGCACCACGATTTAAGAGCTCAATTACCCGGGTGCTTGTATCCAGAGCGGAACCCTGACGAATCGCTTCCAACATCGATCGAGTGGCATCTGCATCCGTCTTGCCATCGAGCCAGCCGTCACGAATCTGTTTAACCGACTCCAGATTCCGCCGGAATGGGCGATCGGCAGGGAGGTCCGCATGAGCGGGATTTTGTTTCTCTCCGTTTCGATCGAGCATTCCATAAACGAGCGAGCGCAGCACCGGTTCTGCGTGGTGCCAGCCAATCGCTTCGAGCGCGCGAAAGCTATTGGCGACGTAGATTTCCTTATGGCCGATTTCGCGAAAATCGCGGGCTCCGTAACGACAAAGAATTTCGAATATTTCGTGCGCACCGGTAGTGCGAACCAGGCCGACAATCGCTGCGTCCGCCGCCGATTCGTCCCAGTTATCCAGTGCGTCGATAAGAGCTTGCCTGGCCTTATGGCTTGGAGGGACGGCGGATTCATCCACGGCGCCCATGGTCCAGTCCCCTTCGCGAACATCAGCCGCCTGCGAGGATTTAAATTGATCGATAGCCCAAAAGATTGGCAGCCAACGATCACCCTCGGCCGATGCCAGACTCGCGAGATGCGCAGAGTTAACCACCAACACTGCGTGGAACTTAAACCCGATCGGTCTCGGTTGAATGTTACGAACGCCCGCGAGCAATATAGCTGCCACGATTTCGCGATACGTCGTGCCTTGTTTGATTTTTGTCGCGATTTCCTCCAACACTTTCTCGCGCGGCGTTTGCTCAAGGAGCCGGACCAGCGGTTCGACCTCTGCATGGAGTTGAACAATGTTGGCCGGTAGTTTCGCTTCCGCTGCCGTCACCCGCGGCAATCGCGATAAAAAAGCTAAACTGCTTAAACCAGAGAGGGCGGCGGTGCCAGCGGACGTCCGAATGAAAGTGCGGCGATTCATGGATCACCACATTCTAAACTATCCATTCACAGAGGGGAAGCTTTGGAAAAGAGAAGATATCATTGCGAAAAGGTGAAATAGCTCCCTCTGTTCAGACGGCCGATTTTCGGAAATACTCCAGAAATGCGCATCGTTATTTTGGATGGCCACACGTTGAATCCAGGTGACCTGAGTTGGGAACCACTTCATGCTCTGGGTGACTGTCAGATTTATCCGCGAAGCAATCCTGCTGAAAGCCTCGACCGCTCGCGCGGGGCGGAAATTCTTTTAACGAACAAAACGCCCGTACCGAAGGAGTTGATCGATTCCGTTCCTGATCTTCGTTACATCGGCGTCATGGCAACCGGCTATAATATCGTCGATGTGGCCGCGGCCCGAGCCCGAAACGTTATTGTGACCAATGTACCGGCATATGGCACCTCCGCTGTGGCCCAAATGGTTTTTGCACTTTTGTTGGAATTGACCCAGCGCACCGGTCATCATTCGGATACGGTGCGCGACGGACGCTGGTCGCGAAGTCCCGATTTTTGTTATTGGGATTTTCCTCTGGTGAATCTTTCCGGGAAAACGATCGGTATCGTCGGCTATGGCAGGATCGGACAAGCGGTCGCTAAAATCGCAGACGCGTTCGGAATGAAAGTGATAATTTCACGGCACGGAACGAAAGTTCACGCGGGCGTCAGAACTGTGTCTATTGACGATTTATTCGCGGAGTCTGACGTGATTTCGTTACATTGTCCACTTACGGCGGATAATCGAGGTTTGGTGAACCAGGAGCGCCTCTCCCGGATGAAATCGACTGCATTTCTTATAAACACGAGCCGCGGACCGTTAATCGATGAAGCAGCTTTGGCGAACGCCTTGAATACGGACCAAATCGCGGGGGCAGGCCTCGATGTGCTCTCCGTTGAGCCGCCCCCATCAGACAATCCGCTGCTTAAGGCTCCCAATTGCATCATTACTCCGCACATAGCCTGGGCCACTCGCGAATCGCGCGAACGACTGCTCCAAATAATGATTGAGAACCTGAAAGCTTTCCTCGCTGGTAAGCCTCAAAACGTCGTATCTTAGCCCAATCATTCTACCCTGAAAATTCGATGAAACTGAAAACAGGTTTAGTTTATAGCTCCGAATTTAAGAAGCATATCACCGGCGTCGGCCACCCCGAACGCCCGGAACGAACCGAAGCTGTTTATGCAGCCCTAAAAAAGGCGGCTTTTGCAGAGGATTTGACCGATATCAAACCTGCTCCTGCGACCCATGAAGACCTGGTCCGGTGTCACACGGCGGAATACATCGAAACGGCCCGGCATGACGTCGCTTCAGGCGCCAGCCTTCTCAGCACGGGCGACACCAATATTTCTCGTGATTCCTACGATATCGCGCAGCTTGCCGCCGGCGGGGTAATTCGAGCGGTCGATCAGGTCTGTCGTGGCGAGTTAAAGAATGCATTTTGTGCGATTCGTCCGCCTGGCCATCATGCCACACCCACGCACGGGATGGGCTTCTGCCTCTTCGATAATATCGCCATCGGCGCCCGGTTCGCTCAGGCGAAACATTCGATTAAGCGCGTTTTGATCGTCGATTGGGATGTCCATCATGGCAATGGCACTCAGGATATTTTCTACAGCGACAACACGGTGCTTTTTTTTGATACCCATCAATCACCACTCTATCCAGGGACAGGCGACTCCAGTGAAACCGGTACCGGTAAAGGTGTCGGGTTCACGATCAATTGCCCTTTTCCAGCCGGAACTGGCGGGACGGCAATTCTCGATGCTTACGAGAAAAAGCTTCTGCCAGCCGCACGCAACTTTAAACCAGACCTGGTAATGATTTCAGCCGGCTTTGATTCGCGTATCGGCGATCCCCTCGGAGGTTTCCGCCTGACGGATGAGGACTATATTACAATGACCCAATTCGTAATGAAGATTGCCGCGGAGTTTGCGCACGGAAAAATTGTGTCCGTGCTCGAAGGCGGCTATTCTTTGGAGGGTCTGGCCAAAGCAGCCGCCGCGCATGTCGGGGCATTGGTCGGCTAGGGATTACTATGAGTACAATGGAAAAACATCAATTTCAGGCGGAAATTCAGCAGTTGCTGAATATAGTCATTCATTCTCTTTACACGGATAAAGAGATTTTCGTTCGTGAGCTGGTCTCCAATGCATCCGATGCACTGGAAAAACTCCGGTTCCTGCAGAGTTCCGGGCAATCCATCCATCAACCAGATCTAGCGTCGAAAATCACGGTCGAAACCGACGATAAAGCCAACACCGTCACAATTACCGATACCGGCATTGGCATGAGCAATACGGAGTTGGTCGAAAATCTCGGCACCATCGCCCATTCCGGATCAAAGGCTTTCCTCAAACAACTCGGTACCGAAAAGAAACCTGATCTCAATCTGATTGGTCAATTCGGCGTCGGTTTTTACTCCGCCTTCATGGTCGCGAATAAGGTGGAAGTATTCACTCGATCCAGCCGGGCGGATGAAAACGGTTGGCATTGGATTTCCGACGGGGCTGGCGGTTATGAAATTGAACCAGCACCTGACTTACCGCGCGGGACCAAAATTCTTCTGAACCTCAAGCCGGAAGAAACTAATTTCGCAAAGCCTGCGTTTTTGGAGCAGATCATCCGCCGCTATTCGAATTTCGTGCCATTTCCAATCGAGCTGAACGGCAAGTTGCTCAATACCGTTCAAGCCATTTGGACGCGCAGCAAGAATCAGATCACCGATGCTGAATACAACGAGTATTTCCATTACATCGGACATGACGAGCAAGATCCGATTCTTCGACTCCATTTTACCGCCGACGCACCGCTCGCCATTCAGTCTTTGCTGTATGTGCCGGCAAAGAATCTTGAATCAACCGGTTTCGGACGCACTGAATCCGAAGTGAACTTGTACTGCCGAAAAGTCCTGATCCAGCCGCGCGCTAAAGGCTTGTTCCCGGAATGGCTGCGGTTTTTGAAAGGAGTCGTCGATAGCGAAGATCTGCCTCTGAACATATCACGCGAGACGATGCAGGACACCTCGCTCATGCAGAAGTTGAACAAGGTTCTGACCGGCAAGTTCATCAAATTTCTCGACGAAACAGCGGAGAAATCGGCCGATACTTACGCCAAATTCTACGACGAATACAACCGCTTTATCAAAGAAGGCATCGCGAACGACTATTCACATCGTGATTCGCTTGGAAAACTGCTGCGCTACGAAAGTTCGTCGCTTAAAGCCGGGGAGAAGACTTCGTTGGCTGACTACGTGAAGCGGATGACGACCGACCAGAAGGAGCTCTATTACCTTCTGACTCCGAGCCGCGAAGCGGCGGAATCGAGCCCCTATTACGAAGTATTCCGTGCCCGAAATTTCGAAGTGCTCTTTCTTTTTGATCCTTGGGACGAGTTCGTGATGGAAAGCCTCCGCGCTTTCGATGGCAAGGACCTAAAAGCCGCTGAAAAAGCCGAGCTCGAAATTGAGTCCAAGCCGTCAGAAGGTTCATTAACCGATGAGCAGGCCACGCAATTGGCGGCATGGTTGAAGGATACGCTCGGCGACAAAGTAACCGCAGTTCGCGCGTCCAAGCGCCTTATCGATAGCCCGGCGGTCATCGTCGACAAAGATCAGATGCTTACAGCAAGCATGCGACGCATGCTCAAAGCAATGAAGCAACCCGGCGTCGATTCGCCTCAATCGTATGATTTGGAGATTAATCCTTCTCACTCAATTATCACACGACTTGATAAAACTCGCGAGTCCAACCCCGGTTTAGCTGCTCAGGTCGCAGAGCAACTGCTGGATAATGCTCGCGTCGCAGCCGGTATTCTCGAAGACCCGAGATCGATGCTGAAGCGCCTGAACGAGTTGCTGGACAAGGTCTTGGCTCCCGCGCCGACCCCAGGCGGCAACTGACGAGCCATGGCAAAATAAACCTATTGACGATTCAAAGGCCGCGTTTAGCGGCCTTTTTTATGGCATCCCATTGCGCAAGAATTGCCAATTTTTGCTTGATAAACCGGGCTGGAACGCGGTTGGGAACTTATTGACAAATAGCGGGTGGGTTTTACTGTTCAAGCAGGATTTAAAATTTGATTCGGGTAGCGGTACGTTTCTTCAGCGGGGTTCCCCACCCCCACCTCCTTGGCGTCTGCTGCCCGAATCGCTTTAAAAAATAGTCAGAGTTCGCCATTGACGAAGCGGGCTTCTTTTTTTACCGTCTCGTTCCCCTTTTATGCGGGGGTGTAGCTCAATTGGTTAGAGCGCTGCCCTGTCACGGCAGAGGTTACGGGTTCGAGTCCCGCCACTCCCGCCATTCTGTATTGATCTGAGTTGTGTTTTCCACACAATTCCACACAATGGCCTGCATGAGCTTGCCAACGTCATGGCCATATCGGGTAAAAACAGGAAACGTCTCAGTTCCCATTTACCGCGTCGAAAACAAGGGTTATACCGAGTACCGGGTTGTTTTTTATGATAGCCAG
>JAQGOX010000128.1 GCA_028293365.1 Verrucomicrobiales bacterium
AGGGCCGGATACCAGCACACTATCGCCTTCCAAAATGCCTCCGCCCATCATCGTGTCCAGTTCGGGAATGCCAATGGAAAGTCGTCGTCGCCGGCTCGTATTTGCTTTTCGACCCGCCATCCCCAACGTGCGTGAAAACGCCTGCAATCCGTCGTCTGTAATTCGAATCGTGTGCAATCCCGGCACCGATCCCTGACCGCGCAGTTTTAGAATCTGCAGCTTTCGAACGACCGAATTCCGTTCCACATTCTGGGTTAGTAGAAAAAGACCGTCTGCCACGGTGAACACCGGGTTGTCGTGCAACTCATCTCCGGAATATTCGCCAATCAGGAAAGTAGTCGCTTCCCAACTGCTGAGGAGGAGCGCAAGCCGTTGAATGAAGCCCTGAACTTGGATTTCGGCCTCGGCGTCGTTCGCATTGCGGACGACGCTGCGAAAAGAATCGACCACAACCATGGTCGGATTGGACGCTTCGACTTCGCGGGTAATCTCCTCGAGCACCCCGTCCAGGCCTTTCTCCAAAACCACGTCGCTCAAATTGATAAATCGTATAGCTTTCTTCAGTTTCGCCGGATCGAAAAAAGTATATTGTTGCTGGTATCGCAACATCTTCAGCGCTGGTTCTCCGAGAACCGTAAAATACAGCGCCGGTTTCTGCGCGGTCGCATTGGCAAAGATGATTTGGTGAGCGAGGGTGGTTTTGCCGCAGCCAGGAGCCCCAGCAAGTATATTGAAAGAGTACTCTGGCAATCCTCCGCCGAAGATATCATCGAGCCCGCGCACGCCAGTGGGCAGTTGTCTGATTCTGACTTTTTGCGACGGATGCACTTCCTTCTTCGGAGCCCGTGGCTTTGCGGGTTTGTTCATTTTCATACGAATTGTGGTTTTTAAAGAGTCATCTCCTCCAAGCCTGTTCCTGGCCAGGCTTCCTCCACTAATTGCAACGTTAACGCCGGTCCGATGAAGGTCACCAGCAGGCCGAGAAGCCGGGCAACCAACACCAGCTCCCCTTGCGTGATCTGTTCCGGAACAAGGCGCGCTTCCAACTCGTCCACTCCCTCCAGCGTCCCGTCCGATCGGACATGCAAGCCTCGCAGCCAGCGAACTTCTCCTCCGGCAAGACCGAGAGCTCGTGAAAATAGAGTCCGGTAGCCGGCTATTCCCATCAGTTTGCAAAGGGGCACTCTCAGCTTCTCACATAGGCGAAAAACCGCCGACTGATTCAAACCAACCGACTTGCTTGAATCGGTTTCGTACGCGAGAAGACGTACCGCAAACTCTTTCAGCTTTGGTGTGGTGCTATTTTGCATTCGTTGGATAGAGCGCGTGGTCGCAGCCTTATTTGAACCGCATGCGCGACCTCCCCTTGTTCGAAGAGGGCTTCACGCCGATTGCTCGGCATCCCTGATGCGCGCGTAGTGGCGTGGCATGTTAGGTTACAGTAAGTGTACGAAGGGTCCACCCGTAATGGTAGTAGGTGATAACACTAGCATCACGGCAAAATTTCTTTGCCGCTTAATCCTGGCTTAATGCCCGTACCGGTAGAGTTACGCCCATGAAAGATCGAAACAGGTTTTGGTTGGTTCTCGGATTGGTGCTCGCTGGAATAGCCACTTGCGGCGGTTGGGCAGCAATTCGCGTTCACTCCAAATTAGTCACTCTCGATGTGCGGAACATGGAAGTTCGGAAAGTTGTTAAGAAAGTCGAATGGCAAACGTGGGAGACGATCCTGGTGCAAAGCAACGTGCAGGGCAATGTCACGATTAATGTTCGAAAGGCGCCGCTCGATAAAGTCCTCGCGATTATTGGGGAACAGACTTCATCCCGTTCGAGCGTGGTTTATCCTCTTTATTCGAACCGCAAGTCACTCGCAACGTTGGAAAAGGTTCTGCGGGGAGAGGCTAATCCGGCGTCAGGATGGACCAACGCTCAGAGCAGTTCCTTCCGGGGCGGCCCGATGTCGGGCGGCGGGGGCGGCTTTCCCGGTGGCTCGGACGTAAGTTCGAATCAATTGGTCTCCCTCGTCATTCGCGAAAAGGACATTGCGTTTACGGCACTGGCATTTAACCGCTTCGCACATGCGCGGATCGTCGCGGAAGACGGGATCTGGCGAACCGTAAACCTCACGCTCACCAAAGCGACGATTTCCGAGGCAGTTTCGCTACTTGCAAAGAACGTAAATCGGAACTGGACCACACTTTACACACTGCGCAACGAGGGTGGACCAAGTGGACGGGGTGGTCCTGGAGGATCTGTTCAAATGTCGGCTTTTGATCCAAATTCTGCGGTGCAAAGAGGGCGAGGCCAGCGCAAAGCACCTGAGTCTCCAAGCGAAGAAGCGCAAGCAAAGCAGAAAGACCTGGAAGAACAATTGCTCCAAACTCTTCCGACCGAGGAGCGTCAAAAGATCGAGCAGGTTCAAAACGAACGAAAAGAACGGTTTGAAGCGATGCAGAACCTGACACCGGAGCAACGGCGTGAATTGGCTCCTCCCGCAGGGAGACGCGACATGGGCCAGGCAATGCTCGATCGAATTAAAAACAGCACACCGGAACAACGCGCCCAACAACGAAGCCAGATGGCGCAGATGCGACCCCAGGGACAACCCGGACAATTTCCCCGGCCTTAATTCACAACTACTTATCCATTCACACTATGACAATCAATAATCCAAAACATTCGACCAACAACCACGGATTCACGCTGATCGAACTGCTTACCGTAATCGCTATAATTGGTGTTCTTGCCTCTTTAATGCTTCCAGCTTTAGCGAGGGCGAAGGATAAAGCGAAGGACATCACGTGCATCAACAATCTCAAGCAGTTCGGAATTGCACTGAGAACCTTCGCCGATGAAAACGAGGGCAAGCTGCCCACGGCAGAGCAATTGCCCTCGGCTCCGGCAGACCCGGCAAATCCATTACCGCGTATCTCAGACCTTCTCGCTTCGCAGTTGGGCTACAACACAAATGCGATGCCGCAGAGCCAGACGGTATTTCGCTGCCCAAAGGACAACACCAAACGGTTCGAGCAAAACGGATCGAGCTACGAGTGGAACAGCACCTACAGCGGCCGTCCGGTCGAAAATCCCCGCCACAGCACTCGGCCGGTCAGCGAAGCAGCTCTCATGTATGACTACGAGAATTTTCACTTAAGCAGCTCGGGCGGAATCAAAAATGTGCTGTTTGGTGATGGTCATGTCGGAAAACTGTAACGGGTCCGCGCAAAAATCTCCGAATAATCGCCGCCTTAATCCTGGCTTAATCCTGGCTTAATCCTGGCTTAATCTACGCTGGGCTAAATCTGCACACGACGAATGAATCTATGAATAAAAACTCTGTATCAATCCTGATTGGTTTCGCAATCGCCGCTGGTTCCGCACACGCGGATGACAAGTGGGATGTTAAAGGCCTGGACGCCAGTAAGCTGCCGGCCGCAGTCGGCAAACAAGAAGTCACCTATGCCAAAGATATTCGGCCACTTTTTGAAGCGTCGTGCTTTCGGTGCCACGGCGAAGAACGACATAAGGGTGATCTGCGCCTGGACACGCTCGAGGCTGTTCTCAAAGGGGGAGAGGACGGAAAAATGGTTGTTCCGGGTAGGAGCGATCAAAGTTTGCTGGTTTTCGCAGCCGCGCAGGTGAATGACGATATTGCGATGCCGCCCAAACGGAAACCGGGCGGACCCGGAGGCCCTGGCGGTCCCGGTAACCGCCCGCCCGGCGGACCTCAGGCGAATAATGGACCTGGTGGACCCGATCGCCTGCGTGGCCCCGGCGGACCAGGCGGACCAGGCGGGTTTGGACCTCCGCCCAAACCATTGACCCCCGAACAAGTTTCACTAGTCCGAGCCTGGATAGACCAAGGCGCAAAGTAAGCCAAGCTTCCGCGTGCCTGGAGCAAATAAAGACACGCCCTAAGCTCGGAGAAGCAGCTCACTTTCAGACAAACGACGCCTTGGTTCGTGCCAAAGCCGTGTTCCAACCGGAAATAATTTGATTGCGTTGCGCGGGTTTCATTTTGGTGGAAAAGCGGCGCTCGCTTTTCCACTGTTTGGAAATCTCTGATTGGTTCTTCCAAAACCCAGTGGCGAGGCCTGCGAGATAGGCCGCTCCCAAAGCAGTCGTTTCCAATATCTGCGGACGAACGACCGGAACACCGAGCAGGTCCGCCTGCAACTACATCAGAAGGTTATTCGCAGTAGCCCCTCCATCGACCCGTAATTCTTTCAAGCGGATTCCGGAATCGTTTTCCATCGCCTTTAATATATCCATTACCTGAAGAGCGATGCTCTCAAGCGTCGCGCGCGCGATATGCGCTGCTGTCGTCCCTCGTGTGAGTCCGCACATAAGACCGCGCGCATGTTGATCCCAGTGCGGCGCGCCCAGGCCGGCAAAAGCCGGAACCAAATAAACTCCACCAGTGTCTGAAACCCGCGCGGCCAGCGATTCCACCTCCGGTGATTGGCGAATAAGGCCCAATCCATCACGCAACCATTGCACGGCTGCACCCGCAACGAATACGCTTCCTTCGAGCGCATATTCTGTTTTTGATCCAATCGTCCAGGCTACGGTCGTCAGCAATTTGTTCTTCGAAGCAAAAACCTTGGAGCCGGTGTTCATCAACATGAAACAACCGGTGCCATAGGTGTTTTTTACCAAGCCGGGCTGCGTGCAATTCTGGCCGAATAGGGCAGCCTGCTGATCGCCTGCGATCCCCGCGATTGGAATAGATCCGCCAACAAGATCAGTTTGCCCGTAGATTTCACTCGAACTGCAAACTTCCGGCAGGATCGACGCGGGGATTTCGAACAACTCAAGGAGGTCCTTGTCCCACTTCAGCGTCTTGATATTGAACAACATCGTGCGCGAAGCATTGGTAACATCGGTTACGTGGCGGCGTCCGCCGGTAAATCTCCAAATCAGCCAGCTATCGACCGTCCCGAAAGCCAAT
>JAQGOX010000145.1 GCA_028293365.1 Verrucomicrobiales bacterium
CACGCGGGGGGTGTTCCCCGGAACCGCCGTGTCGATACTGTTCGGTTTTGCTTCATCAATGCCGAAACTGTTTGTTTGTGCATCATTCGTATTCTCCTTTAAGATCAATGCATCCGGAATTTGAAAAATAAAGGTGCTCCCGCGTCCTTCGATACCTTCACTTTCCACCCAGATTTTGCCGCCGTGCAACTCGACCAAGCGCTTGGTCAAGGCAAGGCCGAGCCCAGTACCCTGCTGCTGGCGACCGTAGGAGGAATCGACTTGTTCGAACTCGACGAATATGCGCTCGTGGTCATGGGGGCGAATCCCGATTCCGGTGTCAGAAACGGCGATGCGCAAACAGGGGGCCGGCGGTCTGCGCCTTCGCTCCGGATTAGGGAGCGCTCCATCATCAACCCATCGCCTGGCCGACACTGTGACTTGGCCTCCCTCCGGTGTGAACTTAATTGCGTTACTTAGGAGGTTATACATGATCTGCTTGAATTTGGCTTCGTCGGCAAAGAGCGGCGTAAGATCCTCGGCCACTTCGAATTCCAAATGGATGCGCTTTTTGAAGGCCAGGCCTTTCACGATCGTTTGCACATCGAGCAACGCCCTCTTGACCTCGAAATTTTCGCACAAGAGATGGGTGTACCCGGCTTCCACTTTGGCCAGGTCAAGAATATCATTGATTAACTGAAGCAGGTGACGGCCGCTGTTGAGTATGTTGTTTGAATATTTCAGTTGCCGGTCATTGAGCTCCCCAAAAGTTTTATCGGCGAGGATTTCAGAAAAACCGATGACGGCATTGAGCGGTGTGCGCAATTCATGGCTCATATTCGCGAGGAACTGGCTCTTGGCCCGGTTTGCGGACTCGGCCGCCTCCTTCGTTTGCTGGAGCACATCCTCGGCTTGCCGACGCTGAGTAATATCCACAAAAATGCCATCTGCGCACATCACTCCATCGCTCAACGCGGTGGTGCGGGCTCGGTCATGCACCCAGATCCAATCACCATTTTTACAGCAAATGCGGTATTCCACATCGAATTTCGCCCCTTCGGAGAATAGATTGTGGTAAGCCTGCGCGACTTCAGCTCTGTCCTCGGGGTGGATGCGGTCAAGGCAGGGACGCTTCCCTTCTTTGAGAAGTTCTTCGCCGCTGAAACCCAATACTTTATCAACATTTCCGCTGACATACAGCAGGTCCCGATTTCCGTTCGCCGTCCAAACCACGTCGGGTATATGATTGATGAGGGATCTGTACTTTTCTTCACTTCCGCGCAAGGCCCTTTCTGATTGCCTGCCCTGAGTGACATCCTGGATGACGGCTTGATATTCAATTGAGCCGTCATTCTCCGATAAAAGGCGCCGAATTCTGTATTGATGCCAGATTTCCTTGCCGCCCGGCGGGTGCATACAGTGATCGAACGAAAGCGCAACATCATCCATGGGCAGAGAATCGATTTGGCTGAGAGGAACGACGGCATCCAGTTCCGAGTTGGTTTTGAAGAGGTTGGCTCCGATCAATTCCGAGGTTGTCTTTCCGTGGAATCGACAAAATGCCGTATTCGCAAAAGTAAGCGTCCCGTCTGGCTTGAATCGGCAGATCAGATCAGTCTGATCCTCGACCACGCCTCGAAACTGCTTTTCACTTTGTGAGACGGCCCGTTCGGCCAGTCTGCGCTCGGACGCCGCGGCGGCCAGAAGCAGGTTCGTCACCGCGAGGATGCCGATGTAGCTGCCAATGATCATCAGGCTTTCTTTCTCGGTATTACACACGAATGGCCCGGTACCAAAGATCAGCGACCGGATGGCCAGCGTTGACACTAGCAGAGTTCCGGCGGTGGCTCCCCGTTGCCCGAAGCGCAACGCGCCCCAAACCAGAAAGGGAAATGGAAGGTAGGCCAGAGGATAACTCTGAATCCCATAAACAAACCAGGAGTTGAATGAAATCAGCGTTCCTCCGACCAGACCGGCGCCGCAGGCAGCGGCTTCCACGATCAGCCTGGCGTTCCATCGGATAGAGGACGGTGCGGCCCACGTGATCAGGACTGGTGTGATTACCAATGCCGCGAGCGCATTTGGAACCCACCAGGTGAGGGTGGCGGAAAATAATTCGTCCGATGAGACTGTGCCTGCATAAACCAGGCTGACGACGTTAAATGCTGCATTCACTGTCGTGCCGACGAAACAGGCCAGGCCGATAAATCCCGTAACGTCTCGAGTTGTTTCCATCGAGTTTTTGAACGCGATTAATCGATTCAACAAAAACGCGCAGACAATGGCGCCCATCGTGTTTCCGATCGCTGTTCCGAGAGTGAAAAAACCAAATGGAGTGCCGTTGGTGGATGAAAACAGAACCGCACCCAGAGCCACTCCTGGCCAAAAGCGGTAGCCAAACAACAAGATAGCCGCCAGCGCGATTCCCGCGGGAGGCCAAACCAGGGCTACACTGCCCGAGAGAAACGCTGACTGCTTCCCGAGCAATCCGCCGAGGAAATACAGGGCGATCAGAATCACCACCCGTGTAAACGTAGTAAGATTCGATTTGCTGCTAATTTGAATCTTCATATTTGTTTCGGGGATTCGGCCCGTGGAAACTTTTCCGCAACGTTAGGTCATATTGCTTCGAATATCGAAGCCCAAGCTTTCTCCGTTTCACGCCGGGTACCGTTTAGAAGCAAAACCGATCCCGTATCTGCCGGGTTAGTGAGAAAATGCCGCGCGGATTGAACCGGGCAAAATTCCTTGGCGGCACCTGAAGTCTGATCGCAATCCCGGTTAAGGGAAACGTTATATTCGACCCGAGCCATCAGGATTCCGCGGACATCCTTCGGATTGTGATCTCGCGCGGTTAGATTTCGTTCCACGTCGCCACTACAAATTCACGAGGCGGTCCAATGCGTCCGAGATTTTCGTCGTAGTGGAAATTGTAATGCCCATTTAGCTTTACGGTCTTGCTGATGCTGGCCCCGACAAAATCGTAAAGGCTGCTGCCACCTCCACCCAGGGTCAAGTCCGCCGACGGGGCGTAAATCACGCCGGTGAATGCCGCGTTTCCGCTCATCGACACTGAAGTTGAGCTTGGCAAGCCGTAGAGATAAAAATTTGCCGCGTTGCCGCTGCCGTTGCTGACTCCATTGCCGCCAATGTCCACACTTCCTCCCGCATAAATCGTCAGCGTAACCCCCGCTGCAACCTTAATTGCCGCATTCCCTCGTAAACTGAGGTCACCCGTCACGTAAAGAACCGAGTTTCCTGTAACGAAAAGGACCTTGCTGGCGGCCATGCTTACGGTGCTTATTTGGTAACTACCACCAGTCAGGAGGTATTCGTAGTTGGTTCCGCCCAGACTTCCCGAAGTCGGAGTGTACCATAAGGTACTGGTGGGAATTGCTACATCCGGAAAGCTCACATTCATATCATCGGAAAAATAGCCCGCCTCCAGACCTTTTTTTCCCGCCGCGTGCCAGGCTTTGTCACCGACTGAACCATTCGGTCCGATGAGAACATTTCCTCCCGGTCCCGTTGAAACGTGCCCATAAATATCGGCGTTCCACACATCCAACGTATCAATCACCGAGGAGTTCGTCGCGACATCGCCGTTAGCCTGTGACTTCGCGGGATCATAAACGCCGCCAGTGCTTTTGGCCGGATCGGCGGAATCAAAACTATCCGTTTTCACATTGTTCCCGCTCAAATCGATCGACCCCTTCGCCACAAGACCTTTCTTAAAAAGTGGATCATTGGTCGTCGTAACGCGTACCGTGCGGGGCGGGGTTAGGTAATTAGTGCTTAATGGTAATTGGACATATCCGTAGGCAAAGATTACTGGCGGAAGGCTCGTGCTGATTGATACATAATATTTGCTCGTTCCGATGACCCGTTCTTTGGCGTAAACTCCAGTGCTCAAAAGCCAGCCGTTCGCCGACAGATTTGTGACACTGTAGTGAATCTGCGTGAGGGCCTCTTCGACGCCTGCTTCCAGTACCGGCATCGAGCTGTTCCACGCCCGCGACCGCGCGGTCATCCGATTGTGGCTGCTGACCAGCCCGAGGTAGGTCGCGATGCTAATGCCCATGATGAATACTGACAGCAAGAGTGGAACGAGGACTCCTCCCTTTTTGGAGGATACAGAACCCATGGTTTTCATTGTTTTCGAATCACGATTTTAGCCGACTGCACGCTTTCCGTATTGATGAGAGTGCCAATGGTTTTGCGCGAGCAAATCCAGTAAAGTTGAACCAGTTTGCAAGTTCCTGGAACCGCCACCGCATATTGGTCGTAGCTTCCGCTAATGGGATTGCGCTGGTAGATCGAGAATTGAATGGCGTCGCATTGTTTCAAGAGAGGCAATGGGTCGGCGACACCGTTGGTAGATCGACTCAAAGTTTTGGCCGCCGGATCGTAGGTATATTTAATCGGGTTTTTATTCGAGTCCTCGAGAGTTATGCTGGTATTCGTGGCTGCCAGGAGCCGGTTCGCCTGCCGGATCTCTTTGGTCATCAGATCCAGCGCATATTTGCTTTGAGCATCGAGATCGATGTAGTTCGCCATGGCCGCGAAACTT
>JAQGOX010000149.1 GCA_028293365.1 Verrucomicrobiales bacterium
GGACGGGCACTCCCAGTTAAACATCAGGAATTCGTAGCGCTCGCTCCAAGCGGGCGCCATATGATCGTCTATGGCAAAGGAAGCGATTATCACGTCGTGGATCCAATTATGGTAACCAGCCTTGCCGTGGCTGAGGCGGGAAAGAAAAAATAGGCTGCGGATGTTATCGCGCCTTCCGAGACGGACTTTTCGCTTTCGGGTGCTGTGTTCGCATATAATGAAATAAATACTGCTGTGCATAGCCAGCGTTTGCTCCGAAATACGTTTCACTGAACGCGATGAGACGGGGCTGTTTAACTCGCCTTTTGGGAAAGTAGAGCTCGCGAAGTGCTTTCATGACCCACACATCCACGGGAAAGGCTGCCTGAAAGCCGTAAGCGAAAAGGAGAACACAATCAGCAATTTTTCGTCCCACTCCGTGAACTTTGATCAACTCGGCACGGGCTTCTGTTACCGTCCGACCTTCCAAAGCGTTTAAATCGAGTTCTCCTCCTGCAACCATTTGCGCCGCGGCAAGTAGATACGGAGCACGGAACCCCATTTTACACTCGCGCAGTTCAGATTCCGTGCATCCAGCCAACCGACTCGCGCTCGGAAATGCGAACCACGGTTCTGTCCCTGCAGGCACAACGACCGAGTCGCCGAATCTCTGGCATAGAACCGCGACGATCTGCTGTATTTGCACGATCTGCTTGGTGGAGGAAAGTATGAACGAAGCCAAACATTCCCACGGTTCCTGACGCAACAATCGCAGGCCGGAACACTGAAGTTTTGCCCGCGTGAGGTGTGCATCTCCGGGAAATGTTTCCAGAACTGCAGGGAAATCGATTTCAGTCTGAAGATAGTGCCGCAGCCAATCCCAATCGGTCTGTGCCACGGCTGTGCGGGCGTGAATTCCCTCATCCGTTTGTTGCAATCCCACCCACCGGCCGGCGATGACCGACTCCCAATTCTTTCCCCGTTGCCTCCAGCGGAAGGCTTGCCCCGAACTTAAAGTTGCGGCGAGATCGTACCGGTCAACCGCAAAGATTTTTTCGTTTGCGGCCACCCATTTCCATCCATTAATAGACGATCAGAGATCGTGTGTTTGCGCCCTGGAGCCGCTCGCGGCCATTCAGAAAACCGAGTTCGATCACAAAGGTTACTTCTATGATTTGAGCACCGATTTTATTTAGGAGCTTCACCGCGGCGGCTGCGGTTCCGCCAGTGGCGAGCAAATCATCCACGAGCAAAACCCGGGTGCCGTTTTTTAGAGCGTCGGTATGAATAGCCACGCAATTGGAGCCGTATTCGAGGTCATACGATTCCTCGTGAGTTTCAAATGGCAGTTTTCCTTTTTTACGAACCGGCACGAAGCCTGCCTGCAATTTAAAGGCAACCGCAGCAGCGAAAATGAATCCGCGCGCATCGATTCCAACCACGGCATCGATCGATCCTGGCTGGAAATTTCCGCACAGGAGATCAACGCATCCGGCAAAGAGTCCGGCATCGGCAAGAATCGGTGTGATGTCTTTAAATTGAATCCCGGGTTTCGGAAAATCCGGAATATTTCGCACGGCAGAGGATAGCTCTGCCGCAGTAACGGCGCTTTTTCGCATGAATTGAGTAACTGAGCGTTCTACTTCTGAACGGCTTCGAGTTTCTCAATCATTTTGCGTAATTTGGCAAGGGCGATGTTTTGAATTTGGCGCACCCGCTCGCGTGTTACTCCGAATTTCTGGCCGACTTCCTCCAGAGTTTTCTCGGAGCCGCCATCCAGCCCGAAGCGGTAGCGTAGAATGGTTGCTTCGCGCTGATCGAGCGTTTTGACCATTTCCTGGAGCATGCGCGTAACGGTTTTCTCCTCGAGTTGCTCGTAGGGAGTATCCGCGTTTTCATCCTGAACGACTTCAGCGAAGTTGTTGGAATCGTCATCGCCGATGGGCGCATCCAGCGACGCCGGCCGAATTGCCGCAGTGCGCAATTGAGTGACGCGGGACGTTGCAATGCCGAGTTCTTCGCCCAACTCCTCATCTGTAGGCTCGCGACCGAATTCTTCCTGCAGCTTCATCGCCGTGCGCCGCATTTTCGAGATTTTGTCCACCAAATGGACGGGAAGGCGGATGGTTTTGGACTGATTCGCGAGGGCGCGTTTGATCGATTGCTTGATCCACCACGACCCATAGGTCGAGAGCTTGCCCCCCTTTGCGGGATCGAAGCGTTCCACCGCCTTCATGAGACCGATGTTGCCTTCGTTAATCAGATCGAGGAGCGGTAGCCCGAGGCCTTCGTAATCGTGCGCGATTTTAACAACCAGGCGAAGGTTCGCCTTGATCATTTGTTCGCGGGCCTTTTTGTCGCCTTTCTTGATTCGCGCGGCTAGTTCGATTTCTTCCTGAGGGGTCAGGAGTTTGACCTGACCGATCTCTCGAAGATAGAGTTTGATGGCGGTATCACCATCGTAGGACGAGCGATCCTTGATAGGCAAGCTGGCCTCCGCATCACGAGGCACTTCGCCTGGAACTGTGGGGTTGATTTCCGGTTCTGGCAGCATGACCATTTTCTCAGCATCGCTCTCGTGAAGTGAACGACCGGACGTTAAGGCTTCACCCTTGCTGGAGTGGCCATTTGTCTTTTCACCGCGTGGCTTCGAGAGAACGATTGCTTCGTGAGTAAATCGCGGTTCTCGCTCTTCTTTGGCGCCCTTCCGAGTCTTGTCGGCTTGAGCGTGGACGAGTGATTCGGCTTTAATCGGCATTTCTCTCCTCATTAGCTTCTCCTTGGATCAGCGTTGCTTCGAACGGATTGCTCGCGCAGTGCCAGCTCCTGGGTAAAAGGCTAGATAATCGGTTTGAGAGAGACAATCGTTCGACTTCCCAAACCGCTGGTAGGGGAAAAACTGGTCAACACCGTCGGATCAACTGAAGGCCGGCTCAGTTAATCGCGATCCCGGTCACGCGCGATGAGGACAAACTGGAGAAGTTGGCCCAGGGAGGAAACCATCGCGGCAACGTATGTAAGCGCGGCCGCATTCAAGACGCGCCGAACCCCGGCGGCCTCTTCGCCCCGCACGATACCGAGTTTATCCAACTGGATTTTAGCGCGCCTGCTTGCATCAAACTCGACAGGCAATGTCACAATTTGAAACAGGGTGATAATACCGAAAACGACAATCGCTATGGTTGCGAGCTTTGCCAAAGCCATGAAATAACCCAGGATAAAAATCCAGATTGCAGCCTGGCTTGCAATCCCAGTGATCGGGACCAACGCCATGCGGATTTGCAGCGGCGCATATGCTGCCTTGTGCTGGAGCGCGTGGCCGGCCTCGTGAGCGGCGACGCCGACCGCCGCGATGGTGTTGTTATGGTAATTGTCAGACGACAAGAACAAGGCTTTTTTCGTGGGATCGTAGTGATCGCTCAGTTGGCCTTCCACTTCCTCAATGGGCATTGCGGTGAGGCCCGCGCTGTCCAAAATACGGCGGGCGGCTTCGGCTCCCGTGAGGCCATAAGTCGTCGGAATCTCGATGTATTTGCGGTACGTCGATGTGACCCGCATCTGGGCGTAGATCCCAAGCAGAAGGCCGGGGATCGTGATCCACCAATACGGAAAGAACGCAAACATCGCGAACATCGTTGTCATATAACCCTGGTCACACTTCTAACTGTTTTTCAAACTTCGTCAAATTACGAGTTCCCTTTTCGCCAATGTAAGCGACATCCTCCAACCTCACGCCTCCAAGCTCGGGATAGTACAAGCCCGGTTCTACGGTCACGACATGGCCGATCCGCAAGGTATCGCCGGAAGACGGACTGATTCGTGGAGGTTCGTGAATCTCCAAACCGAGCCCATGGCCCGTTCCATGGAAAAAACCCTGCATCCGTCCATCCTTTTTGCCAGTTGCGTAGCCCTTGCTTTTAAAGTGCTCATTCACAGCATTATGCACATCAACGCCTTTGCGATCTGCGGCGATTAGCTTAAATGCGATTTGCTGGCCTTCGGCAACGGTCGAATAAAGCTTGCGCACCGCCTCGCTGGCGCGGCCTTTGACCACAGTGCGGGTAATGTCACCAAAATATCCGGTTTTCTGGGAGTGCGGAAAAACGTCGAGAATGATGGGCTGATTGGCCTTTAGCGGGCCGTGCCCGGGTTCATGAGGGTCGCAGCCTTGCTTGCCTCCCGCCACAATGGTGTGACGCGCGAGGCCGCCGGCTTGAAGGATGGCTATGTCGATGATGGAACGGAGTTTGTCGGAATTAAGGGCTACTCCATTGTGCAGGATTTGGCCTTTCTTGTCGATTTTGGCATTCTTCAGGGCCTGAATGCCTTCGGCCAGGCCGACCTCCGCCATTATGAGCGCGGCGCTCAGCTTTTTCACCTCATCTGCTGTCTTCGATTCCCGTTCAGGAAAAAAGGAGCCGGATTTCGCTTTGACTTTGATTTCCAGATCACGGAGCTGGCGTGCCAAACTCAGTGGAAAATTAGCTGGAACAAATACTTTCTTGATTTTCCGCTCGCGCAGGATCGCAGCAATGACGTTTGCGAGCTTGGGCTTTTTGACGCGCTTTTTATGAAGTTCCTCAAGGTAAAAACTTAACGAAAGAACCTCGCAATGAGAGGCCGATCGCCGGGCTCGATCGATCTCCAAATCATTCATAACGATTGAATTCGTCCCATCGAGACGCAGAAAAATAAACGGGTCCGGCACGAACATCCCGACCGCGTAACGCATGTTCGCATCGTGGTCGGAATCAGCGACCATCAAGAGGTTCTCTTTACTCATCGGGTTCAAATTATGGTTTTCCGACTTTGCGGTTTGGTGAAGGAATGGAGCGTTTTCGCCAATCCCGTCCTTTTTTGACTGCATCAACCCCACCGCAGAAAAAGGCGAGCGGGGCCAATGAATCGATCAGATTACCAGCTCAATAGGCGAGCGTCGTCGAGAGAAAATAAGGACGACCCGCCTGCAATTTCGGAAATTCGAGTCCGGTTTCGATTTTGATGGTCTTCACGTCCGACTTTCCAAATAAATGGAACATATTGCTGATATCGAAAGGCTCTTCGTAACGAATCATATGGGCGCGGCCACTGATGCCCGCGATCTTTTTGGTGGTTTCAACAGCAGTTTCGAAAGTTCCAAGCTGGTCCACGAATCCGAGTTCCAACGCCTGACGCCCCGTCAGGACGCGACCGTCGGCAAAATCGGTCCAGTTGGTGGCTAGAGTGCGCCCCTTGCCTTTATTCTTGTCCTGAGCGCGCTTGCGTCCATCCGCGACGACTTGTTTGAATTTGCCGTAGGTTTCCATGATCATGTCCTGGATCATTTTGGTTTCCTCAGGGTCGATTTCCTCGGGCTTTTTGGTCCCGCTTAACATGTCCTTGAAACGACCGCTCTTAAATGTCTGCGGGACGAGGCCGACTTTGTCCATCAGTCCGCGATAATTGATTCCGTGCATGATGACGCCGATGCTTCCGGTCAGCGTCAGTTCGTTGGCAACTATCCATTGGCACGGAGCAGAAACGTAGTAACCACCTGAGGCGGCGAGGCTTCCCATCGAAACAACGACCGGTTTATTGTTTTTCTCCTGAAAATCGGAAAGAGCTTTGGCAATGGTGTCCGAAGCCATAACCTCTCCGCCCGGGGAGTCCACTTTGAGAATGACAGCTTTGACTGCCTCGTCTTTTGCGGCGACCCGAAGCTCGTCCTGAATCAGGTCGGACATATTGCGCCCGGACCGGCCCAATTGCTGACTGGTGATGATTCCATCGACGTCGATAACAGCGATTTTATCGCTGGCGCTGGCATTTTCGATGGTCATTTCCTCCAGATGATGGGAGGTTTCGCGCACATCATCCTGGCCGGTGCCCGGCAAGAACGAAACCATCCTGAACAGGGCTTTGCCCGAGAGAACGAAAGCCAAAACGAGAATTAACAAAATCGAAAGGACCATCCAGCCGCGACCGGAACTGCGGCGCGGAGCGTAGCCGGGCTGGATCAGCGGCGGCGGCGGATATTGTGGAGGCAAATTGTTTTCCATGGATGGCAACCTATCGCACCGCTCGAATGGGGGCAAGCGGCAAGGAAATGGCGGATTTATGACATGAGGTTAATGAAATCGGTGACTGGAATATCCCATTTCGGAATCCGGAAGAATTGAATTCAAGCCAATAAAGTTGTTCAAACGTGTTTAAAATTGTTCAGGAACCGGCTGGCGGTGACGCCCCGTCATCCCTAACCTTGGTTTTAGGCCTCCTGGAATTCCTTTTCTCGGCCCAAACCCCGCAATATCGCGAACTCAACGGGCGAATAGTCCTCAAGTTTAGGGCGGCTCAAATTGATGGGCTCCGCGGGGAGAAGTGGCGGTTGAGCCATGAAACGGGCCTGATTTCCCCGGTTAATCTGCGCTGCATGCACCAGGAACGGGTGGCAAAGATATACGGTTCCCGCCTCGCCAACTGCGGTGATTTCCGGGCACGAACGCGTTGCCTCGAAATCGATGCTCGTGATGCGCATGCCTGCTTCGCCGGCTGGTTCAAGAAGCCTCGCGATATGCAAATGTGATCCCACCCGAATGCGCGTAGGAGCATCGCGTTCGCCTACATCCGAAAACAGGAAAAGCATTAACAGGAGGCGGCCGCGCGAATTCACATTGACGCGCCAGGTGAGAAAGTTCCCCGGCTCCGAATCTTCGCCTGGAAAGCTCGCGTCCACGTGCCAGCCGGTGTCCCCGGTATCTTCGGTGGAGGGGAATCTCACCGGAAAGGTTCCCAGTCCCTCGCGAGGCAACCACCTTCCGTTTCCAACCAGTTCATCGAAAGCGGCGCGCAGCCGGGGCGTATTCACCGCCTGTCGAAACGGTTCTTCGTGGTGTTCCCCAAGCCAAACGACCGGCTTCGTCCAGGTGGATCGGTCAGCCGGGTCGCAACCGGTGTTCTTCCACAGTATTCCCCTTGCCCTCTCGGCAAGGTCACGGGGAAACGCACCGTCCAGTCGAACGAACCCGTGCTCAACGAACTGTTCAGTCATGCCGGCGTTTTAACCGCTTCCGCCTCAGTGTCAATGCTCGGCCGAGCTATTCCGGACCTTCAGCGAATCTCAGTCCACCCCGGGCGGGCCGAGGTGTGGTTCGTTTCTAACTCGTGGCTGCAACTTTCACAGGGATAACAAAACACCCGACCGCTCGATTGAGCGATCGGGTGCGGCGTAATTAATCCCGCTAGTTATTACTTTTTCGACTTAGGCACTACAACGGTCGTGGTCTGTTGTGCCTTGTTGCCGCACGAGTCTGTCACTTCGACGGTGATTATGTAAGTCCTTCCGCTGCCGGAGCCGGCGCGTTCGGCCCGCAATTTCACCCTCAAGTCGCCAGTAATTTCCCAGTCGGGCGACGTGTCACCATCGCCGGCACCATCCACTGGCTCATTACTTGTGACTGAAACGATGCTCGTGGAGGCAATACTGTAGTTGTCAGTTGCTGTAACGGACAATTGCACCGGCACCATCGCGTGATTCGGTGGCCAGAGAAGACTCGGCGTGGCGGCAACACTCTGGATGACGGGCGACTCGATATCCCCATCAATTTGGAAGCTGAGTACCGGACGCGCCGCCCCCGTCTCGGAGGCTTCGTGGAACGCATCGATCGGTAAAGAATTAATGCCGTATGTCGTCACCTTGAGTGTTGGACAATCAGCGCCAATTTCGAGCAAGGTGTAATTAAACGTATCGGGTGAATAAAAGTCGATTGGCTGCCGCGATATGTCAGCAGTGGGGTCACCTTCCCGAGCCACATCGTGCAGTCCGGGATAATTTGAGGCGAGGCCGATTGGGTCTATTCCCGAATTGCTCTGGTGCAGCGCGAGATCAGCAGCGATCGCCTGAATATTCGCAAATGTATGGTCGGTGATTGTATCGGGTCCGGTTGCGCCGAGTGGACCATCTACAATTTCGAAGCAATGTGGCACCTTCACGTAGCTCGATTGTACTTCGGTTTCACCGGTCGGCGAGTAAAGCAGCTCGTTCACGCGATTCTGATGGTCGTCCGTGGAGAGAAAAACGACATTTAGAATGTGGTGGTCCGCGATGAACTTGAGCAGGTCATTGCGTTCCGCTCTGTAACCACCCATCCAGGATTTGCCGCCATCGCTGTTAACACCAGTCAGCGTCGGTGTTGGGAAACCACTTCCGTTGCCTATCTCGCCGATTTGATCGATCGGATCCGAGACAGTCACGAACTTCCACGGTGTTCCGGCTTGCTGCGACGCCAGAAGTGTATTCTTCAGCCATTGAAGCTGGGTCGCGCCAAGCACCGTTCGGCCCGGGTTATTTGCGCGGGGAGCGGCGGTATCATCCGTGCTGCCGTCATCCATTTTTAGACGAATGTCGCGATAGGAGCGCGCGTCCGTGTTGATGAAAATCGCATTTTTGCCCCATTGCTGGGCGAAGAAAAGCTGCGGCGTGCCGTGAGTGCGGGGATCTGACGGTGCGTTGATCAGGCCGCTGGCGCCCGCACGGTCTTCTTTGACCGGCTGGTAGTTAAGATATACTTGCTCGAGTGTCTGGAAGCCCGCCG
>JAQGOX010000159.1 GCA_028293365.1 Verrucomicrobiales bacterium
CCCAACGGTTGGCGCGACACAGGAGCGCCTACCTTGGGGGAAAAGGCAAACCAACACCAACTCTGAAGGAGTTGCGGCACCCGAATCACCGCTCCACGACGCCGGTTACGGCCATCCGACCGCGTCCGGCCATTTTGACTAACGACCTTAACACTGATCAACAAAAAACACTTTTGAGAACCCCGAAGTGGATTCCAGAACTTAGCCGGGGATTGTATCGCGCGCCCAGCGAAACTACCCCCGGATCCCGGCCTCCTCGACTTCACACTTGTACGCTCGCGCGCCGCATCCGATGCGGCATCTGAAGAATCCACCTGAATCAGCTCCTTGGACAACAGCACATCAAAACTTCAACCGAAGAATGCATGGGCACAATTTCGCGCCCGTCGCATCTGACCGCCCTTCCAGGCCTCTGTTCGTGAAATCCTTAACCCCGCTTTACTGATCGCGCCATTGCTCCACTTTACCAAGGAGATCATAATCGAAGGTTCACTCCACAGGCCCAAAGGGCCGACAATCCCTCAGCCCGGCGGCGAAGCGTAGACGGTTATGCCCATCAGACCGCTTCCCCCTTTTTGCAAGCGATCGCGGTCGTCTTCGCCAATAACCCTCGAACAGGCAGTTGAACGTGTTCGAAATTTGAAAAAAGTTGAGCGAGAAAGCGGTTCGAAGCGCCGCCGCGTCCCCTCGCTCGCACATCTTTGGCGTCGCATCGTGAAATGGACTGAGCAACCTTAATAGCAGCAAACGCGAAAACGCCGGAAGTAACCTGAAATTCACTTGTTTAGTTTTATCTGAATATATAAGGTTTGGTCAATTCCCTGCTGTCCACAGCGGGAGCGTCACTTTCTATAATCCAAAAAGATGTAAATCTTCAACTAAAGAAGAGTGACAGAAGTGCGATATAGTAAAAGCGATGGTCAAAAAACTTATGCATAACTGCAAGATTTTAAAATTCACCCTGTTCGTCTTGTTGATTTTTGCAGTCCAAAATCTGATATTTGGCGCTCCTCCCGCCACGCCAGCCAGCCTTCGCGCAAGTTGGGTGAATGGAGCGCAGACTGTCCTTTTCTGGGATAGTGTCTCTGAAGCGGACACTTACACGGTGTATCGATACAATCTGGCGAATGAAGTATGGGATATAATTGCCACGACAAACCAAACCCTTATTATAAACGCCCCGGAACTAATTCCCCCTTTCCATTACGCTGTCAGCGCAGCGAATTCGGACGGAGCCAGCGAAAGTTTGTTCTCCGATCTTTCGGGCGGAACTGCCAATTTACGATCACCCTTAATGAGCCATAAGAACCGCTCCAGACTTTGAGCGCACCAATGCCGTCGTTACCTCGTCGGGATTCGTTGCCGACGCGATTAATTCCGAATACGAGTTACAGCTATCGCGTGCGTGCGGTCAACAGCTACGGACCCTCCGCATATTCGGCGACCGTCAGTGCGCGCACGAGTCCGTAACGGAAGGAAGGATTCTATGATGACAATGCACATTAATTCCTGCAGCAAAAAAATCGAAATACACAACGAGGTTTCGTCTTCACTTTGCAGTATCTGCCTGCTTCTGCTTACCCTATGTTCAGTTTTCGCTCAAGAGCCAGGGACGAAAAAATGGGAATTTCTTGGCGGAGGCGGATACCAATCCTCGCCCGCCATCGGCAGAGATGGGACGGTTTATATTGGGAGCTACGACCACAAGGTCTACGCCTTGGATGGGCAAACTGGAACTAAAAAGTGGGAGTTTCTCACCGCCGACTGGGTTTTATCATCGCCTACTATCGCGGAGGATGGAACGATCTATGTGAGTGGAATCGACCACAAGGTCTACGCACTTGATGGGGAGACTGGTAACAAGAAATGGGAGTTTTTAGCAGAAAATGGGGTTTACTCGAGCCCGGCAATTGGAGCAGACGGAACAATATATTTTGGCAGTTGGGATCATAAGGTCTATGCGGTCAATGGGCAAACCGGCCTCAAGAAGTGGGAGTTTCTCACTGGCGATCAAGTGGGTTCGTCCCCGACAATCGCACCTGATGGCACCGTCTATGTCACTAGCAGAGATAGTAACGTTTATGCCCTGATCGGCCAGACGGGGGAAAAGAAATGGCAATTCCGCGAACTCATTTTCGGTGCGGGCTCGGCCCCAATGGATTTCGAAGGCACGGTATATGTTTTAAGCGGAGAAAGCTATGTTTACGCACTGAATGGGCAGACTGGGGAGCAAAAGTGGGGCACTCGAACTGAGCCATTCGCTAGCTTTACCGACCTCTCAATTTCATCAGCCGGGAATCTCTATGTCGGAGCATCGAGAGGAAAACTTTACTGTTTGCACGGTGCAACCGGAATTGAGCTATGGGAATTCAAGGCAGGTGACACGATCGGCGGAGCACCTGCTATCGGTTCCGATGGAACGGTCTATTTCGGCAGTTGGGATAAGAAAATCTATGCTTTGGATGGAGACACGGGTCAGAAAAAATGGGATTTTTTGACAGGAGACCAGATCATGGGCTCAGTAGCATTGGGGAAGGATGGCACTTTATATGTTGGCAGTAATGATAAGAAAGTTTACGCGATTGTATCAGGAAGTCTCGGCCTGGCAAATTCACCCTGGCCCATGTTTGGTCAGAACAGTTTGCATACCGGGCGGGTTGAGGGACCTTCAGTTCCCCATTCAGAGCTTTCAGTTCGGATCAACCAACTGCCCGAGGGGAACAAGGTGGAAATCAGCATGAAGTTAGAACTGGGAAAAACCTATCTCCTAGAGAGATCAAGCAACCTGTTGGAGTGGGCACCGGCGGGACCTGGCTTTGTGGCGCCGGCTCAGAATATTTTTACAGACTTGGCCCCGAATGGAGATGTCAGCTTCTTTCGCCTGAGGCAATTGCAATGAATGGCGAATCGGCAAGGCAACTCTTGTTAAGCAAAATGATTTTGCGCCATCCAATATAGCCAGCGCAAAGAAGCTGCGTGAGGGTGCGAAAACGAACAGGTCGTACCTCGCCCAGGAAAACTACCCCGGTTTGAAATTTGCGATTTGCAATCTGCTATTTCCCGGGGTCTCCCGATTCCCCAAAGAGGATACGGATGCCAACCCAGCAACGGTTGGCGCGACGCCGGAGCGTATAACCCCCGGATCCCGGCCTCCTGGAATTCACACTTGTGCGCTCGCGCGACGCATCCGATGCGGCATCCGAAGAATCCATCTGAAAAAGCTGCTTGGACAAAAAGCACCTCCAAACTTCAACGTAAGAATGTATCGGCACAATTTCGCGCCGGAGCGCATACGGCATCCTCGCTTACCTTGGCGACGACATCAGCGAGCAGAGCGTATGCTCTCATTTTTTCCCGGAACCTGCTGAACGCTATAGGCAAAGCCACCGGCGTTGTCTGGATGATCCTGCGGACAAAGATCCCAAAAGCAAAAGCGGTTGGACCTCCGCAGATTTCAGCAATTCCCCGGTTGGCCAAGCGACCTCACCAACTGGGAGCGTGCAATCATGGTCCTGCACCGGTTCGATGAAAAATTGTTTGTGCTGAAACTCTCCAAACGCGGAACTCGAACCGGGGCGAAAGACGCCAACGGTCACAGTGCGAAATCGATTTGGCTCAAACAAGCGAAGCGGGGGATCTGTGGGGAACAAACCGACGCGCCCGCCGAAGACGAAGTCCAGACCGCCAAAAGCAAATACAAGGCGGCGAAAACAAAGCCCTCCGGAGATTTCCATCTCGAAACTTTTCTCGAGTCAACCAAAGACGAGCATTTCTTACTCAATCGGTCTGTTTTTATTCGATATTTAGCTTGATCTAAATGGATTACGACGGTAATCCTTATCTGGATTACAATCGTGAGCCCATTGAATTATGCTAAAAATCCCTAAGATTACTGAAACGGAGTGGGAGATCATGCGGTTGATCTGGACCAAACATCCGATAACTTCAGGCGAACTGATCGATCAGTTATCGGCGCAGGATCGTTCGTGGCATCCAAAAACCGCCCGCACCCTGTTAGGCCGATTGGTGAAAAAGGGTGCGCTCAAATATGAACCGCTCGGCCGAAGCTACGTTTACGAGCCGCTCGTCACCGAAGAGGAATGTATCGGAAGCGCAAGTGAATCATTTCTCGACCGGGTTTTTGGAGGCTCGCTTCAACCGATGCTCGCTTACTTTGTCAAAAACCAAAAACTTACCAAGCAGGATTTCAAGGAGCTTGGAGAGATTTTGGAGGGACGGGAGAAACCGCAAAACAAAAGGGGTAAAAAATGAGTTCCGTGTCTGGAAGCATTCTCAGTATATTGGGAAAGGTTTCTGCTCAGGCTTCCGTAGTGGTGGTGTTGATCCTGTTTTTGCAATGGGCATTTCAAAAACAACTCACTCCGCGAGCCCGTGCCTCACTTTGGCTGCTGCTGATCTTGCGTTTGCTGCTGCCGGTCTCATTCACCAGCGCCACCAGTATTTTCAATTTCTTCCCGCGCTTTGCAGCGGATTCAGCAAACCTGCGGGTACCGGCTGTGCCGGAACCCGTGACAATTCCCGCGTCAGAACGGTTTGGAGGCGAAGAGATTCGTGATTCATCCCTTCTGAACGCTCAGAAGGATATTCGCCGAACCACCACCAGGAATAGCCTATCTGAGCCACATCCGATTTCGGCCTCGACTGTGTCAGCAGCCACTGATGGTTCTTCGCCAATCAAAAAATCTGCGATTCAATTCACACTCCCGGAAGTTTTAATTGTCCTCTGGTTTTGTGGAGTCGTTATCCTTGCTTTGCTCGTCCTGGTTTCCTCCCTTCGCTGGGCTCGCAAAGTGAGAAGTTTGCCAATGGTTTCAAACGACACAATCGTCGCACTCTTTGCCGAGTGCAGGATTGAGCTCGGCGTCTCGCGTCATCTCGACTTATTTGAAACTCCCCACCTAAGTACCCCGGCACTGCACGGGTTCTTACGGCTGCGGCTGCTTTTTCCGATCGGATTCCTGAATCGTTTTCCGGCCGATCAACTTCGCTTTATTTTCCTGCATGAATTGGCTCACGTGCGGCGGCGCGATATCCCTCTTAATTGGTTGATTACCCTGCTGCAAATTCTCCATTGGTTCAACCCACTGATTTGGATTGGCTTTAGCCGGTGGCGGGTGGATCGGGAGCTGGCCTGCGATGCCCTGGCTCTTGATGTGGCAGGCCCCGCGAAAAAGAAAGAATATGGCCAGACCATTCTACGGCTCCTTGAAAATGCTTCCCACCCTTTCGGCGCACCCGGTTTTGTCGGAATTCTCGAAGATAAACGACAACTGCGCGAGCGAATCCGTATGATAGCGGCGTTTGTTCCGGCCAGACGGTGGCCTCTCTTAGCGGTTCTTTTAATGGGAGCAGTTTGTCTCGTCGGGTTGACCGATGCTCGCACACAATCGAACAGGGCCGAAAGCACCGTGACGAATTCGCCGTCCGTGCTTGTGACACACAAACTGGCGGAGGTCCCCCGTTCAGTTGCGACGAACGGAGCTTCGGTCAAAATTACCGTGATGGACGCCGAAACCGGCAAACCATTGCCAGGTTCGGAAATTCGTGCGCCTGATCAAAGTGCATTTTTTGGGGGCGGCTTTTCCCCTCCAGGGTGGCTCAGCGACGTTTCCGGAGCCGCCACGATTCATCTGGGTGAAGTCCCGACCGATATCCTCAAACAAATGACATGGTTTGTTATGGATGTGCGCCATCCTGGATTTGCTCCGCAGGGTTTAAGTTGGTCAGCTAAAAAGGGAGATGTTCGCTTAACCATGCCTGGTGAAATCAAAATCGAACTTCATAGAGGCATCACGGTAGGCGGAAATGTACGCGACGAAAAAGGCCAACCGGTGGAAAATGTGAAAATCCGAGTTTACGGGACCGGTTATCAATACGATCCCAGTCAACCGCATCTGAAGTTTGCCGAATACTTCATGGGTGCTGGCAAAGCGAATGTTGTAACAGATTCCAGGGGCCATTGGGAAGTGGGTGATTTTCCGAAGGATCTTGCAAACATTAACATCGAGCTTCTGCCGCCCGGCACCCCTCCTCAAAAATATGCGCATGCGGCGCACGAGGGCGCCACATTTGTCGCACAAGGAATGCCGATCGATCTTTCCGGGCTACGAGCGGGAAACGCTCTCTTTATTTTGAAAGCCGGATTTACGATGCACGGAAAGGTTCTTGATCCAGAGGGGAAGCCGGTGGCGAATGTGCGAATTACCGAGGCGGCTGGATTAATGAATAAGAGGTTGATCCGTGAGCTGCGGAGCGACGAACAAGGCTTGTTCTTATTGTCAAACGAAACGCCGCGCCAGGTTCTCCTCACTGCTTATCCGGACGCTTTTGCGATCAGCAGCACGATTGTCGATTTTCGGTCCAACTCACCCACGGCGGAATTGCGCCTCAAACCGCTTAGTCCATTGCATATCCGTGTTGCGGATGAACAGGATCAAGCCATTCCGGGCGTAATCATTACGTTGGATCCCTATCGAACTGAACAGTTCCTGCTTAATTTCAGCGGCGTTACCAGCGGCGATGGCGCCCTCATTTGGACCAACGCGCCCACCGGCCCAATCGCGCTGATGGCGGCTGCCCCTTCAGGTAAAAGGCGTCGCAAGATTCGTCTCGATGGGCAGGCGCGCGAAGTGAATATCGTTCTGCGCGATGGTATGGAACGGGAGGTCGTCGTGAATGGAAGCGTTCATGACGCTGATTCCGGCGCTCCCATAAACATCGAAACGGTCGGTTTTCAAAGCGCCGATCATGAAGGATTAACCAATGCCGTTGCTATTGGAAAACCGGAGTTCCGACTTGTCATTCCTTCTGCCGGGTTTCGCCAGGGCATGCAACCCAGTTATCAGGTTCAAATTCGCGCGAAAGGTTACAAAACTCTCTTAACCGATTCGCGGGATTTTGATGAAGGTGATTGGAATGCGAAATTCAAAATGCAAAAAACTGGGACAGATCTTCGAACCGTTCTTCTGAGCGATGGACGTCCAGCTTCCGGAGCGGAAATCTCCAGGCCGCAGCCCGAGTATCTTCCCTTGATCATCAATCAGTCCGGACGTGTCTCACGCGACGAGCGAGTTGTGCAATACACGACCGACCAGGAAGGCCATTTCACACTCGATGATCCAGGTTACGACTTTATCGTGTTGATAACTCACCAAAACGGTTTCCTGGAAACTTCAGTGGCTTCTTTGAGATTGCAAAAGACTCTAAAGCTCGAACCGTGGGGGAAAGTGGAAGGAATCCTCCGGGAAGGTCGCAAGATCGTGCCCGCGGCGACCGTTGGATTATTTGGCATCCAGCGTAGAGGGATGGAAAGCTGGGTTTTTACCATATTGGTTCAGACTGATACCCAAGGGAGATTCGCGTTCGATAAAGTTCCGGCCGGACAATTTCTTTTACAACGATGGATGGGTATAGAGTCGGGGCCCGGCGCGTCCAGTCATCAGGTGCCCGTGCTTGTTAAAAACGGGCATACTACGGAAGTTGCTTATGGCGGGACCGGCAGGCCAATCATTGGTCAAATCGATGGTAACGTCGATTGGTCCAAGGAAACTCAATTGTTAGTGCTAAAGGTTACAAATGCAAAACCACCAGCCTTTGATGATTTTGTAACCGTAAAGGGATTCGAAGCGGCTCGAGACGGATTTGACGCTGAAAGAAAACGCCAGGAGCTGTCGCAACGCAGTTATGGGCTTCACTTCGAACGGGATGGCTCTTTCCGCATCGAAGATGTTCCCAGCGGAACGTACGAACTGCACATCCTTGTCAGAGAGCCGCTCAAGGAAGGCGAAGACTCATGGCGACCACGCAAAATAATTGCCTCCTTAATCCGCGAAGTGATCGTTCCCGAGACGTCAGGCGGACGAAGTGATGCGCCATTGGACCTTGGTCAGCTTACATTGAACTGGACCGATTCTAGAAAAGCAGCTCCACCTTTCAGCTTTTCGGCGGAAAGTCTTGATGGAAAAACTATCTCTAGCGAAAGTTTTCGAGGCCGGCCGCTTCTGGTTGCATTTTGGGCTTCTTGGTCGGAACGCTCAACTGAAGCTTTGAGTGACCTGCGCGAATTCTATACCCACCTTGCGCGAAAGGATTCTTTGGGATTTTTAAATGTGAACTTGTCCGATGATGCGCTCACTGTGATGGCTGTTTCTCAAGAGCGCGGCTATCAATGGCAACAGACATTGTTAAGCGGTACTGATCGAATCGATCTCGCCACGAAACTCGGAATTGAAACCTTGCCCAGCATTATCCTTCTCGACCGTATGGGCCATATCATCGGGCGTGATCTTCAGGGAGACCGCCTTAAATCTGCCCTGACCCAGGCTGTCGCGGAACAATAGGCATCGGACTTTATGAATACTTTCTCGAAGATGTGTTTCACAGCGCGGCTTGCGGGTGCCGGTCTCTACTTTTTTTCTCTATGCTGGTTCACGATGAGCAATTCGGCCGCACCGGGCGACGATCGTCCCGATCTCACTGGTCGCATCCTGAACCAGGAGGGCGTTCCGATCCACAATGCCACTATCTTTATTTATACCGCAGGCCCAAAAGTCGGCACCGCAAATCTCTGCCCTTCCTGTTATCCCGATTGCCGCAAAAAGGCCGAAACGGATTCCGAGGGCTCCTTCAAAGTAGCATCGCTTGATACCAGGCTGATATTTCGGCTTTTGATCGTAGCGAAAGGATACGAAGCTCTGTTCATATCCAAGGTCGATCCGGCTTTAGGGCCGCGGCAAATTACGATAAAGCGATACGATTCAGCTTCGGCAAGATTTAAATCCCATATCGCGGGAATCGTGCTGGACGCCAGCGGGCGGCCAGTTTCGGGCGCGGTGCTGGACCTGCAGGGTGTAAGTCGGGGAAGTGGCGGTTTTTGGGGAAACGTTGAAAAGGAATCCGACGCAGTCGCGGTGACAGATCAGAAGGGCCGATTTGTTTTGCATTGCAACGAAGGGATCACTTCGCTGCATGCCATTGTGGAAGCCCGCGGACTTGCGAAGCGCTGGGTGAATCTCGTTCCAGGAAGTGATGCCCTGGTGCTCATGGAGGAGGGCGCGACCATCACAGGACGCCTTGTCCTAAACGACCACTCTGTGAAAAATGCCGTGGTCGGACTGATCACGCGCGAGCATGAGGCTGGCAAATGTCTCTCCGGCTTTGAGACGACGACAGATCCGCGCGGAACCTTTACAGTTTTAAATGTTCCTTCAGGCAGGGACTTCGCTTGCTTCGCGCGCATGGATTCACTTCCAGAAAATAGCACCTTGCCGATCAAATCGTTCAAGACAACCGCGAATGGCGGAAATGTCGCGCTGGGAGATTTGCCATTAGCCAAGGGTTATCGCGTTGCTGGCCGCATATCGCTCACGGATGGAAAGGCAATTCCACCCCTAACCCGTCTCCTGCTAGGGCGCGAAGATGCTCAGGATACTCTCGAAGCCATACTCACGCCGGATGGCCGCTTTAAATTCAAATCCATTCCCTCGGAAGGGTTTTCTCTCAGCCTCCGCATTAAGGGCTACAAATTGTCCAAAACGAATCCAAACCTCGATTGGGTCAATGGCGTTCTGGTGGGCCAAATTAACCAGGACATTTCCGACTTGCTGATTGTCCTGGAACCAGGAGAGTGGGATTACGGTAAAGAAGAAAACTCCGCGCCGCCGGGCACCAAACTTCAGCCAAGGGATCAGCCACTTCGCAGTAGCGAATTATTTATTTAGCGATGATTAAACCGGATGTTCGCTGATCTGGAGCACCGCTGTGCTGGGCGTTGGATTCAGGGAAGGGCTTAACCCATAATTCGATCCAGTCTGAAATCTGAAATTTCGGCCCGCCATCTTTTCGCTGCTCCTAATTTCTTATTTAGCTTTTTAGCGTTCCTGTCCGTCGAAGCTTTGGTGGTGATGGATCAGTTTTTACGATTTAAGAGGCTGTTGACAATAAGAGGGTTAATCTGATAAACAATCCTTAAGACCGCCGAGTTGGTGGCTTGGCTTGGCGCGGAAGTTTTCCGCGTTCCATGTTCTTTGACATTTGAATCAGATCGCACCAAAGCTCCGCGTACAAAAAACGCCGGGGGCCGGTTGGGTGCGTCCGGGCTTCGCCTGGCAGACTGCTTTTGATACGCAGAACGCCAGGCGAAGGTCGAACCTCTCACGATGTTATTCGCTATTATTCGTTGTTATTCGATAAAACACGCTATTATTCGTTATTACACATGACCCCCATATGGGGGGGAGGGATATCCGAATCCGCACTTTGGACTCAAGACTTTGGACCTTGGACTACGATCGATCACACTGCCACACGATAACACACGCTCTTTTTCCGGGCAGTAAATGCGGAACGAGATTCGGGACCAATCGAGGCAAAGCACGTGCGAAATACTACTCGCCCGCGCGCTCTGCCTCCTCTGCCGTTTGAATCCGATCGCGCCTGCGTCGCTCATTTCGTGAGATTGAAAAACACAACACAAACACAGTTCGAAAACAGATCTAACACAGATGCAACACAGTTCGAACACTCTTGGAAACACAGTTAAATCCCAATGAAAGACAGGCGACACTGTATAAAACTGCTCAACTAATTTGT
>JAQGOX010000212.1 GCA_028293365.1 Verrucomicrobiales bacterium
GGAATTCCAGGCAGGTGAAGTGGTAAGTATACGGGATTTAAACGGGAATGAATTTGCGCGAGGAATCGCAGATTTTCCATCCAGCGATATCAAAGGAAAAAAAGATCCCAATTCGGAAGTCATTCATAGAGACAACCTGGTGATCCTTTAAAGAAGCTATGAAGAATGGAAAAAAAGCGGCTTCCACCCAAATCCAACGCCTCATCGAACTAATGGCCGAACTTCGTTCGCCACATGGTTGCCCCTGGGACCGCGAGCAGAATCATAAGACGCTCCGATTCCACGCGGTGGAGGAAGTCTATGAATTGATCGACGCAATCGAAGACGAAGACGACACGGAAATGGCTGAAGAACTGGGCGACCTGCTATTGCAAGTGGTCTTTCATTGCCAGCTTGCCTCGGAACGAGGTGCTTTCGACTTCGAAAGAGTGGCGCGAACAATCGCTGACAAACTCGTACGACGCCATCCACATGTATTTGGCGATTCGAAGGTCAAGTCAGTCGACGCGGTGTGGGCGCAGTGGGAAAAAATCAAAAAAGCTGAAAAAAAGGGCACGAAGAACGAACGCACTTCAGCCTTGGATGGAATCCCCAAACATTTACCAGCGCTCCTGAAAGCAGAGAAACTAGTTAAGAAGGCGCGCAAAGCTAATCTGTGGGAGGAGCAGTCTAAACTAAAACTTTCCCGATCAGAGCTGGCATCGCAAATGCTAGCTTTTACGGCATACGCACAAAGCAAAGGCTGGTCAGCCGAGGAATTATTGCGCTCAGAAACTGAGAAAATTTCCCGGAAGCTGCGAAAAACCGAGGCCAGCCGGGATAAGCAATGAACGCCTTTATATAATCCTTTAAAAGGGGTGTGCCGCAGTACACCCATTGTGCGGACGTAGTCGACTATCCAAGATCGAACATCTATGAGTGGGACCGCACGAGCGAAAGCTCTGCTTCTGGTATTTATGGTTAGCGTTGCAATACCGTTTTCTGCGCACAGCGGTTCCTTCGTCAATTTCGAAACTCCGATTATTCACGGCCTTGCTTTAAGCCCGGATGGTAAGTCACTCGCAGTGTGCAATTTACCAGATGGCCACCTGGATATTTATTCGGTGGCGGATAGCGGTCTAATCGGTCCAGTCGCTACGATTTTTGTGGGACTGGACCCCGTTAGCGTTCGGTTTCAATCGTCCACGGAGGCCTGGGTGGTTAATCACCTTTCGGACTCCATTGCCATCGTTGACATAGTCGGAGCGAAAGTTACCGCGATCCTGAATACATTGGAATCCCCCGAAGATGTCGTTTTCGCAGGGTCACCCCGCCGTGCGTTCGTCAGTTGTTCCAGAGCCAATACCATTCAAACCTTTGACGCGGTGAGCCACCTGGCGCAACCGGTCATTACGATTGACGGCGAACGCCCCAAGGCCATGTGCGTCAGCCCCGATGGAAACACCGTTTACGTGGCGATTTTCGAATCCGGCAACAGCTCTACGATTTTGGCATCCGAGCTAACATTTCTGGATAATTCCCCACGGGCCAGCGTTGTGGATATGGATATAGGACCGCATTCAGGGGTAAATCCATTTCCGAATCTCGGCACCCTTTTTGAACCACCCATATCCACCAATCTCACCCCGTCCGTTCCAAGGCGCGTGAGTCTGATAGTCAAAAAGGATCTGTCGGGACGCTGGATGGACGACAGCAATGGTAACTGGACTGAATTCGTCAGCGGCACCAACGCCTTTCTGAGCGGGCGCAAGCCCGGCTGGACGATTCCTGATCATGATGTTGCGATGATCAACACATCGAATTCTGTAGTTCGTTATATCGATGGGTTGATGAATATTTGCATGGATATTGCGATTAATCCCGCCACGGGAGGCATCAATGTAGTGGGGACGGATGCACGCAATGAACTCCGATTTGAGCCCGCTCTCAAAGGTCTCTTTTCGCGCATGCTGTATGCTGCGATTTCAGCGAATGGCTCGCAAAAAACCGTAACCGATCTGAATCCGCACCTGAGCAATTCCGTTCGAACGCTGGATAGCGTCGCACGCAAACAATCGCTCGGCGACCCACGTGGCATAGTGTGGAATTCACGCGGAACGCGCGTGTACATCACCGGGATGGGATCAAATAATCTCCGGATGCTCGATATTGACGGGAACAGCGTCGGCATTGCCACCGATTTGGAAGGAGGGCCTTCCAGTCTTGTCTATGATGAAAACTATAACCGGCTCTACGTGCTTGGGCGTTTTGATGGAACTGTTTCTGTACTTGATGCGGAAACGCTTCGAACGATATCTAGGGTTTCAATGCACGATCCCACTCCTGACTCTATAAAGTTGGGGCGCAGCCATTTTTACAACACCCAACAAACCTCTGGAGCCGGCCATCTAGCTTGTGCCTCGTGTCATATCGACGCCCGATTTGACCGCCTGGCATGGGATCTCGGAAACCCCGCAGGCGACATGAAAATATTCAGTTCAACGAACCGCAATTTCAGCATATTCGTGCCGCCGGCGACGAATCATTTCCATCCACTCAAAGGGCCCATGGTAACACAATCACTCCAGGATATTATCGGGCATGAGCCATTTCACTGGCGTGGTGACCGCGATGGACTGGAGGACT
>JAQGOX010000218.1 GCA_028293365.1 Verrucomicrobiales bacterium
CACGCGGGATCGATAGATAAAAAAAATCCACGGCATCAATTCTCATTTCGGGTCGGTGCGGGAACCAAGATCATTTTGCGCAGTTGGTCATTATAAGAAAGTGAATTCCCGCAATTTTCACAAGGCGGATTCGAGGAGGCGAAGGAGTTCGCTTTGCGACATTCCGCGTGCTGGGGCAGGAGGTGCAACCGGTTTAGCGTTGTCCTTGAGTTTTTCGACGAGACGGAACATGCGGCAGAGTTCGTTGCTGTCCGAGTTGTCACTCAAAGAGAGCCTGAAAAGGCGGCAGCGTAATGCGTCAAGCGTGGCAGCATTCAGGTCTTCTTTGCCGGCTTCGCCAACGGAAAGCTGAGCGGCGGCAAGCGTGCGGTCGTCGCGGATGGTTTCCAAGTACAGTGGCATAGCGCTTTTGTAGTAATTGCCGATAGAGGTGAGGTGAACACGGAGGCCGAAGCCTTCGGGTGGAGGCTGGGCAATCAATTCCTGGACTTTTCGGTATGAATGCGTCAAGAGCCAGACGTTCAATTTGTCCCTTTGCGGGTCGGGCAAGTGGGCGAGGATGTTGTCGGAGCGTGTTTTTCTCATTGTGTGACTTCGATTAGGAAATTTTTATCTGCTAATAGCATGGAGAAGTTTGTAATAACGCTGAATAGCTTGGAATAGCTTGTACAGACTGGTGCTTTTGAACACTGGGTGGAAGGATACGATAAGGGGCTGCGCTCGCGAAAAGAGCGTGCTTTTCGGAGAAATGTGTGAGTGTGCATGGACAGGGATGCAAAAGAGCGAGGGTGCTGGACGACTGACGGATCTGATACCGGCTTTCAAATGTCCTTTCCTTCCGAGGCCGATGGTTCGGACCGGATTCAGGCTGGCCAGCGATCGCGAGGCAGTCCCGCAACGGGCGGAACTGGCGGGATCGGCGGCCGGGGCCGATTAATGCTTTTGCAAGCCAAGTCTGGCAATGCAGCGATTGTTATTATTGTTGGATAGAATAGTTAACTCAATTACTATACATGTCAAACAATTTTGATATGCGCAGCATTGGATGGATGATCGTATTCTTTACGATCCATGGGCGAAATGGCGGGTGTGATTCAAAGTGTCGGTCAGAAACTTTATCCAGTGCCAAGAGCGCCGCTGATTCAAACGTAATGTAATTGAACCCTCCAGGTGATTAAAAGAATCCAGCCGGAGACCCCTGATGCGCTCGACGATTTTTGATTAACGAACGGTATTGTTACGGGCGTTCGAACGGCCCAGCGGTCCGTTCGCTACCTTGCGCGCTTAAGCGCCAACAATCATTGCTTCAATTCACAACAATTGACCGACACTTTTATCGCACTCCGAAATGGCGAGCCAATTGCCTTCAAACATGTGACATTGAATCGAGCAAATAGAATATCGGCATGTTATTAACTCTGACATCAATGCACCGTCCGGCCACGGATCTGGGGTATTTGCTACGCAAGAACCCGGCGCGGGCGCAAACGTTTGAACTTACGTTTGGTTTGGCGCATGTCTTCTATTCTGAAGCGAGTGAGGAACGGTTCACTGAGATCACCCATGAACGCTTGCACTACGATCGCCTGCCGCCGGTCCAGAAGGCACGACTCAAATTGTTGCACGGCTCGCTCATTTACCGTGACCAGCGGCTGGGCGGTTTCGATGCCGCCGCCGTGGTGGAAGTAATCGAACACTTGACGCGCCACGCCTGGAAGCGTTTGAGAGGGTGCTCTTTGAGTGCGCCAAACCGAAATGCATCGTGATCACAACACCGAACCGGGAATACAACGTGAAGTGGGAAACGCTTCCTGCTGGCAAATTCCGTCATCGTGACCATCGCTTCGAGTGGACACGGACGGAATTTCAGAAATGGGCGAACCGGGTTGCGTTGCGTTTTGGTTACAAAGTGCGTTTTCTGTCCGTTGGGCCGGAAGATGTGGTGGTAGGCGCGCCGACGCAAATGGGGGTATTTGAAAAGGATCGACGATGAGCGGGGGCGAACAGATTACTGAAAAGTATCGCAACGACCCGCGCTCGACCGAGGACCTAATCCATCTCGCCCTTATGAAGGATGCGGATAAAGACAACGATGACTACTGGCATCCGGTTTGGGCTCTCCAAAGCCGATTGCCTCGGATACTCGAGCGAGTCAAGGAACTAGGTGATCGCCCTGATGCGAAGTCGCGGGATACGGCGGCGACATTGTTAGGTCAAAACGGTCTCAAAGACAAAGTCGCTGTCAGCGAGTGCGTTGACTATCTGCTGGGAATGATTAGCCGGGAGACGTCACCAGTAGTGTTGACCTCATTGACGTTTGCGTTAGGACACCTCCATGATCCAGCTTGCATCACGACGCTTTTGCCATTGAAACAGCACCCCAGTGCCGACGTGCGATACGCTCTCGTGCATTCGTTGAGCGGCCATGATGACGAACGCGCCATCAAGACGCTAATTGATTTGTCGTCGGACGAGGAATGCGACGTGCGCAATTGGGCTACCTTTGCCCTTGGATCGCAAACCGAAGTTAATACGGCAGAAATCCGCGATGCCCTGGTGGCTCGGTTACAGGAGGAAGACGATGAAATTCGCGGAGAAGCATTGGTTGGTCTGGCGACACGAAGCGACAAACGCGTAGTTACACCCTTTCTTCGAGAGCTCGAAATCCAGACTCCGGAAGTACTTCGCAATTGGGTTCTCATCGCCGATACAGCAAATGCAGTAGTCCGTACGGCGGATCAGACCGGAGCGAAAGAGTGGCTCGCTGTCCTTGAACGGTTAAAATCCCTCAGAATCGGAGACGCCTCTCTAGTTGAGAAGGCTATTGCGCGTTGCAGGGCCGGTCCGGGATGAAGCTCGCCGTTCACTGCATTCCCTTCGTGCCCGATCTTTGAGATGAATAGCTATGGACAAATCACGAAGGACTTCCGACATAATGCAAAAAGGCTTCGCGTTTTTGCAAGAGCGGCGTTACGCAGATGCTTTAAAGATCGGTCAAGACCTTAAGAAATTGCGTCATTCGTCTGCATTCGAGATTCTCGCTCTTGCCTATCTGCGTTCGAATAAACTCTCGAAAGCAATAAAAGTTCTTGAAGAAGGGGTCGCTAAGGCTGGCCGCGTTTGGCTTCTTTGGGAGTTACTCGGCAATTGCTACTCGGACGCCGGCCGTTTTGTAAAAGCCGAGAAGGCCTACGTAGAAGCT
>JAQGOX010000221.1 GCA_028293365.1 Verrucomicrobiales bacterium
TCGCAATGCATCGATAGAATGCTTCCAGTCCCGTTGGAGTATCCATCGCGTGAAGTCCAGTGTTCTCGTTCATTAACCGCTCTGCGGCTGCATCCATCCGCATGCCCCCTTCTTTCCAAAATGGCCAATTAATGGAAAGAGTTCCTCCAAAGCGCTCTTTCGCGGAAACAAGGTCATTCCGGTATCTGGCAAATGCATCCAGGAAAGCGTTGCCGGCCGCATAATCTCCCTGCCCGGGATTTCCGAGGGAAGATGCGGATGAAAATAGCACAAAGAAATCAAGGTGAAGATCACGGGTCGCCTCATCCAGATTGACTGTGCCCGTAACTTTTGGCCCCAAAACAGTCTCAATATCTTTCGTGGACTTCTTAATGAGGTATTGATCCCGAAGGGTCCCGGCGGTGTGTAGAATTCCATTTAGTCCGCCGTAGGTTTCAGAAACCTGCCTCACGAGTTCGAACACTTTCTCCCGTTGCCGAATGTCCAACGAGTGGTAAACGGCATTTGCACCCTGCGTTTTCAGAGATTCCAAAAAGCGACCACCATCTTCATTGAGTTCGGAGCGTCCGGTTAAAATCAAGGTGGGGGCTTCAGTTTGTGTCGCGATTTCTTTGGCAAAAATCCTTCCTACCCCTCCCAGACCTCCGGTGATTAGATAAACGCCATTCTTTTTCCATGGCTTAGTTTCACTCGAGGAAGAAAACTCTGACCATGAAGTAATTTCGCGTTGACGATCCCGATATCGGATCCAGGCGTCTTCCGGATGACAGGCGTTTTCCTCAAGTAATTTCGCGAAAGGCTCCATTGAAATTCCCGTTTCAACCTGAATCAGTTGTCCATGCAATTTGGGAAATTCCAACATAGCCGTCCGGAGCAACCCCACGAGGCCAGTATGCGGCAGAAATTTAGCGTCGTTGGGTATCGTCACCTGGATAAGCACTTCGCCCTTCGGTTTGCTCTCGAGGGTTTCTCTGAGGGCGCGAAAAGTCTCCAGAACACAATCGTGATAATCCTTCGCCAGATTCTTTCCTCTCAGCTCCACATGAACGCATTCGACGGCTCGGAGAACCATATGATTCCGCAACTGATCAATCGGCTTATTCTTTTCGGCACAAATGACAACGATCCGCCGCTCGAACTGAAGTTTTGAATCGGGCTCGTCCGGTCTTGAAGGTTTCGACTCCCAAATCGGAATCTGCATCAACAACGATCGCGCCTCGGGAGTCGCATTTCCAGAGTCCAACACACGGGCAGAAAAACCTTTAATCCTGACGCAGATCGCTCCCGAGTCATCGCACAAATCCAAATCAAATTTTTGCAGCTTTTCAGATTTTTGATATCCAATCGGCCGGCGGATCACCGCCCACATTGTTGATGTCAATCGGCTGAACACTTCGACCCGTTCAATTGCGTAGGGAAGCGCTGGCTTAATTTGCACGGCGAAATCAAATCCATTTTGGCCGTTCTTCCCGTTTCCGCTATGGGAGTGTCCATTACCATTGTGGTGAATTTCACGAGCCTGCAGGTTTAATCCGATCGAGGCCTGAAATGCCGAATCAAGAATGCTGGGATGAAGCACATATTGATCGATGGTATCTGCTATCGAAGCAGGCAATCGCAATCGAGCCAGCACCTCATCACGCCCGATATACAGCATCTCGATGCCCTGATGGGCAGGTCCATATTCGATACCGAGCTGTTTGAATAAGGCATAGCACTGCGCGGCGCTGAATAGCGACCCAGCCGTTCTCGAACGGACCGCATCGAGATCAATTCGGTCTGGCACTGTGCCCGGCTCGAAATGAATGATTCCGCGTCCATGCGTCAATGGATCGTTCGCGCTTTCAGCTGAATTTGATGAGACCTCATATTCAATCGGGCCCGTTATCTCTCCGGACAAGTTTATATGAACCTTTATTGGATCGTCTGCCACCGAGAACGGCCTCAGCCATAAAACATCAGAAAACTGAAAAGCGCGGATCGAACAATCATTTTCATTCGGAGTTACCGGAGCTGATTGAGCAATCGCTGCCCTGGCCATTTCAAGATAAGCGGCACCCGGAAGTATTTTGCGTTTTTGAACGACATGGTCTGAAAGAAAAAATTCTCGGCCGGTAAACGTCGAGGAAAACCGATGTTGCCCTAACCTGGAAGTGTTTCGATGCGCGAGTGGATGGAAAGAACCTTCCGGAGAAATTACTCCGGCTTCTGCATTAAAATTCGGCAAAGCAATCGTTTCCCGGGCGAACGGATAAAGCGGAAGACTTATGCGCCTGGGAATGTTTTGAGAATAGAGCGCATTCCAATCCAGGTTCATTCCCCCGATCCATGCTTTAATGATCTTTTCGAATTCACCTTTCTGAATCCAATTGATCAACAAATGAGCTAAATCATCGTCAGATAAGTCCTCATACGAACCATCTCGCCGCGATTTTGCACGTGCAGAAAATAAGCCGGAAATTGTCTGCTCCTTCTTTAAATAAGAGTGAAGCTTTTCCCGGAGATCTTTCAGAGACGCAGTGGTGATCCCGAGACGTTCATCCATCGCCTCGCGTCCGATTTGCAGCGTGTAGGCGACATCCGAGAGCGAACAAGTGGGGTGTTCCAATATAAACGCATGCAGGTTTTGAGCCGTCTCAAAGAGCCGAGCCTGATTCCTTGCGGAGAGTAAAATCACGGTGGGCTGACCGCTTTCGAGCACCGGCCGTTCGATTGCTTGAAATTCTTCGACCACCAGATGCGCATTGCTTCCGCCTGCTCCGAATGAGGATACGGCTGCCATACGCGGAATTCGGCATCCCACTTCGTCGATGGGTTCCCAAGGCTCGAGCACCTGTTGAACGATAAAAGGCGATTTGGAAAAATCGATATTTGGATTCAACACGGAAGAATGAAGCGAAGGTACCAGTTTTCGGTGTTTCAGTTGCAGTAGAATCTTGGTGAGACCCGCAATTCCAGCGGCCGCCTCCAAATGCCCCATATTGCTCTTGAGCGAACTCAAACGGCAGTAACCGGTGTCATTGGTGTATTTGCGGTAGGCTTCAGAAAGACCCCGGATTTCCACAGGATCGCCCAGTGGCGTTCCCGTTCCGTGCGCTTCGACACAGGTAATGTGTCGGGGGTTAACCTTTGCTCGTTCCAGCGTCTGCAGAATAAGGTCCCGGTGCGCGGAAGGATTGGGAACTGTAAACCCATTGGCATTTCCGCCGTGATTC
>JAQGOX010000222.1 GCA_028293365.1 Verrucomicrobiales bacterium
GTTAAACCGTCGGATTTTCTTTTTCCGGCCCGGCTCCGTAGTGAATAACTCTGATTGGTTGGGTTGTGACGAGACCACCGGCCATCATTTCTTTTAAGGCTGGAAGGAAGCCGGCAATTTTCTCTTCGGTATCGATAATCTCAATGACAATCGGAAGGTCCATGGAGAGGCGCAAAATCTTTGCGGTATGCAAACGGCTTGATTTCCCGAACCCCAAACTGCCGCGGAGCACGGTGGCGCCTGCCAGATGGTTGTCCCGAGCTTTCTCAACGATTGCCTGATATAAGGGTTGGTGTCCTGAGCGGTCGCTCTCGCCAAGGTAAATTCGAAGCAGTGTCGATTCTTCTGGGATGTTCATAGTTATTTAAGTGACCCGTTTAATACCGCGGCGAACGTAAACCCGACCCAAACTCCGCCGAACGAGGTCAGGAGCGCGACGGCGGAATAAAGGGCCGCTTTTAACCATTCGCCTTCTTGCAGCATTTGCAGACTTTGAAGACTAAAGGAGCTAAAAGTCGTGTATCCTCCGCAGATGCCAATCATGAAAAACTCGCGAAAACCGACCGGTGCGAGGAAGCGAGAGCCCGGAGCGGTAATCCCAAATATAAAACCAATCAGCAATGACCCGGTCGAATTAACGACCAGCGTCCCCCAGGGAAGAGATTCACCCCAACGCTCCGCGACCATGCCAGAGATCCAATAACGTCCCATGCTGCCGATGGCGCCACCGATTGCGATAATGAGATACGTGAACATTGTCCCGCTCGTTATCTACGGCGTTTTCGCTATCGCAACGCAAGAACTTTTAAAGAGGGACCTTCCATTTGGCCCCTCGGAGAGCTCTTTACGAATCTTTTGCCGAGGGAGCAGGACCTGGCCGAAGTTAATTCATGGCGGGTGTTACGATTCGATAGTAGCGAGCCGTTTGATTGTAGGCATCCGGATCGAGCACTACCGCTGAAGCGGTCGTTTCCTGCGCAGCGACATCGCTCAGTTTCTGCCAGTTTCCCTGGTTCAAATCAGTCCGGAATTGTATCGTGTATGATTTGTGGGCAATGGCTGTGAAGCGGATCGCAAGGGGAGTTGCGGCGCCTTGAAACACCGTTATGCCGTCAATTCTGAAGTCGCCGGCCGCGTGCAATGGATCCGTACCAGCGGTGTATTCCTGCACATTGGTAAAACCGTCCAGATCGTTGTCGAGGGCGGCATCCGTGGGATCGTCTGGATTCAAGCCGTAGGCGAGCTCCCAATAATCAGGCATCCCGTCTCGATCCCGGTCCAGGTTTTCGGCCGATGGGCCGGACCCGGGAGTAGGATTTGTGACCATCCAGTTCACAGGATCATTTCCGAATAGAAACGGATTCTTTCTTGTAAGCGACGCACCACTGCCATCGGCTGTGGCTGGCCAGGGAGCATTGGGAAGGTAGTTTACCTTATCCACTCGAATAAAAGGAACGAAGCCTGCATCCGGATGCGGTGGAAGCTGGACAGGGTCGGGCTTGTAAAGTTCCACTGGGTCTCCGTTGTTATCGAGCTTTCCGTTCCACGGACCGAAAAGAGGAACATTTTGGGGGAGGTTCGGATATCTCTGCTGAAAGCTGGTCAGGGCGGCTTTATTTAATGGATCGAACGATACCACCAGACCGAAGGAAAAGGCTGCAATCGAGGAATTGTCCGGGAAACTAAAATCGAGACCGTTCTGCAGGCGCCAATGATTTGTCGGATAAACCGGATCAAAAAGTGGGACATTGGTGGCAGTGATATTTTGAATCTCAACGTATTCGTGGAGCGTGTTGTCATTGGTTGTGCCGCCGATGGGCGGCGGGTGAAACATGATTTCGCTGATTACGATGGGTCCAATTTTTGGATAGGCGTTCGAAGCGCCGGTGCCGGCGCCAAACGGCAGGTTATCCGAACCGAATGTCAAACGGCTCAATTCAACAAATTTGTAATCTCCTGGAACGCTCGTTCCGAACCGGCCGATGGAGGTCGCGTTTTCCGCGGCTTCAAATATTTCGCTGACGCGGAAACCGGTCAGGTTGCCGCTGGTATCCGCTTCCGAGAGGTAAACCTCGTCTCCATGGGCTGAATTAAAGGTAAAGGGACTCGCCGCGGCCGGTCCATTAAACTGCGATTCATAAACGACGAAATATCCATGGGCTGGAACGACTGCTCCGCTCGGAATTTGGTAGCGTTTTAAGTCACCGCGTTTGTTGCTAAGATACCAGCCTCCGACTGGAACGGATGTATCAGTGATATTATAAAACTCCACCGCGTCTTCGAGTGGCGGATCGGTATGGGTGAGCACCTCGTTGACAACAAGAGAAGTAAGAGTAACGAAATTGGGTTCGCCGGGAGTGCCCGGTTTCGGCAGGCTAACGATGCGGGTGCTTCCGTCCGGTAATCTGCCGTAGGGCGTGTCCGCGACTGGGGAGTCGTAGGAGATGGAATCGATCTTGAAATTACGCGGTCCAAATATTGAAATGGTTTCCGCCGTATTGTTTAGTTTAAAATTAGTGTGATTCGCACCATTGGTCGGTTGGTTGTCCGCCCAAAAACGTATGTAGGCATCGACACCCGTTCCAATAAACGAAAGCGCCGGGATCGGATATTTGATAGGTACCGTGAGATCATCGGTGAGGTAGAGGCCGGTCAAAGCAACTGGTTTGGCATCGGCGTTGTAAACTTCAAACCAATCTTCGCCTTTTGCGGGAGCAGGCATCCACTCGTTCACGTGCAGCTCGCTGAACGCCCCCAGAGATGCTGCCTGGTTGGGGGTCGATACCGTTGGTTCCGTCAGGACCCAGGTACCGATCCCATCCGGGATGCGGCCGATACTGTGGGTCGAAATTTGCAGGCCGAATGTGACTGAATCCAAACCGTTACCGCCTGGGGCGTTGAAAAAAAGGGTATCGCCCTCCGATTTAAGGCTAAAGCCCGTATTCAGGATGCCTCCAGAACTCGTGCTGGCCGCCCTCCCGCCATCCAGAGAAACGAGCAGAAACCCGTTGCCGGAGATCGTAACTCCGGCAGGAAAAACCCATTTGGTTGGGTTACTGACTGAATCACTCAAACTGGCGCCGCCCAACGCCGCCGGACTCGCACTGGTGTTATAGAGTTCAACCCAGTCGTTGATCGAGCCACCGACCGCCACGGTTTGGTTGTTCGCGAAGACTTCGTTAATCTTCACAGTGGTTTGCGCGGCAGTTGACAAGGCTGCGGCGGCAAAAAATCCGAGGGCCAGAAAGATTCGATCGGGCAGCGATTTAAAACTCATAATCAATACGTTCGATTGAGGACGTGGCAAAGATAGCCTAAACCCGAAGTTTGACGAACCACAAGTTACAGCAGCGCCGTCAGCGTCGAATTTCTCTTGTGAAAACCGGCGTGCCGATCAAGATCATTTTCGATTTATGTATGTAAAAAGGTTTTTTCCAGTGAATTCTCGCGGTACGTTTTTTTGTTCGATGTTCAAGCTTGTGCTCTGCCTGGGCATACTCCCGGCACTTCAAAGGTCCACGCCAGCAAAAGAGGAGGGGGAGGCGAGAAGTTTACCGGGCGTTGAGTTCTCGATTCCTTCCAGCTATTGCGAGAAGCCTTTTTCTTTAAAGCTAACTTGTCCAGTCGTTGGAGCGCAGCTTCGTTACACTGTGGATGGGAGTGAACCAAACCTCTCGCACGGGAGTGATTTTCGAGACTCATTGGTAATTAGCAATACAGCGGTGTTACGAGCGACTGCCTTTAAGGAGGGTGTTCGTGTCTGTTCCGTGGGAACTCGCAGTTACATTTTTCTCGATCAGGTGATTCATCAGGGACCGAGGCCAGCCGGATTCCCGGTGGGTTGGCAAGGGGGACGCCAGGCTTACGAAATGAGTCCCAGCGTGGTTAACGACCCGCTATACCGAGGTCGAATCAAGGAATCACTGCGGGCTCTCCCGGCCATGTCGGTGGTATTTCGCCCGGAGGATCTTTTCGTTCCGGGAACCGGTATTTCTCTTCACTCGCTGCAACGCGGCGAGCGCTGGGAGCGTCCCTGTTCGGTTGAGCTTATTCCGGGCGATGGCAGCCCTGGATTTGAGATTAATTGCGGCATTCGCATTCAGGGGAATTACAATCGCATCCCAGAGAAATCCCCCAAACACTCGTTTCGGCTTTTTTTCAAAGAGAAATATGGCGCGTCGAAATTGCGATATCCAATGTTCCCGGATTCCGCTGTGAAAAAATTCGATACGCTGGTCCTGCGCGCCGATTACAACAACTCCTGGGTTCATTGGGACAGTTCTGGTCAGGTACGAGCGCAACGAACTCGCGATGCCTGGCTAAAAGATTCTCATAGGGCGATGGGATGGCTCGCAGGCCGCAATCGCTATCTGCATCTGTACCTCAACGGAGTGTATTGGGGCGTTTATGATGCCGCGGAACGTCCCGATGCATCTTTCGCCGCAGCGTATCAGGGTGGCGACAGGGAAGACTATGATGTCCTTAATGAGAACCAGGTGAAGGCGGGTACGGCTGAGCGTTTCAACAACTTTCAATCGATCCGTCGCCTTGGTCAATACGCACAATACAAAAAGCTCCGACAGCAGCTTGATATCACGGAATACATCGATTACCTGCTCCTCAATTATTACGCCGGAAACCACGATTGGGGCGAGAACAAGAATTGGTACGCGATAGGCAGGCGCGATCCGCCGAGCCTTTTTCAATACTTTGTGTGGGATGGTGAATTCATTCTTCAGCGGTTAAACGACGACATTGTAAATGCCTCATATGAAGTCCCATTTTATCTGGCGGAAAATCTCCGGGCGAACCCGGAATTCCGCCTCGCGTTTGCGGATCGGGTGCAAAAACATTTCTTTGGCGAAGGGGCATTAACTCCTGCAGCATGTGCCTCGCGCTGGATGAAACGCGCGGCCGAGCTTGATAAGGCCATTATAGCAGAGTCGGCCCGATGGGGAGGCTATCGTCGTAGTCCACCTTAT
>JAQGOX010000229.1 GCA_028293365.1 Verrucomicrobiales bacterium
CGCCCGATCGTGCGGCCCAGCGGTCCGCACGCTACCTTTGCTTCGCGACCAGGATCATGGGTCTAAGCGGAGAATGAAGCCGCCCTGTCCTGGGATTTTGTGGGTCCACGCTTTTGGGCGCGAAAAGGTTTCGGCGCTGACTTGCATTTTGGGTTCGGCGCCTTCTTCGATCAACGTGGCATGGTGCGTTTGGGGAAATGATCTCAGATCCAATTTGATGGGAAGCGGTTCGCGGGTGCCGTTTAAGCCAGCGATGAACCATGACTTTCCGGATCGGCGGGCGAAGACTGCGAGTCGGCCGGGATCGCCTATCACGCATTTGGATTCGTCCCAGCGGCCGGGGGCGTCGCGGAGGATCTGCACCGCGGCTTCTGGAAGTGTGCGGAAGAACTCTGGTTTGTCCGCGTAGCAGATGAAACCTGAAGTGAATACAAGGGCGGTGGCGAGTTCGTGGGCGGCAGTGGTTTGTCTGGGGTATTTTTTCGGCGAACAGGCGATTGGCGTGAAATCCATGGGACCAACCGCATTTCGAGTGAAGGGCAAAATGGTGTTCAATTCCGCGGCGCGCTCCGGAAAGGTTTGCTCGTAAAAGTAGGACTCGCTGCCGAGCACGGCTTCGGCGGTCAGGAAGTTTGGCCAGGTTCGTTGCCATCCGCGAGGCAAGGTGCAGCCGTGCAGGCTTACTGCCATTTTACGCGCGGCGGCATCCTGAAACAGGCCGATCATCGCCGCGATGGCTTCCTGCCGATCCGAGCACCAGAAATCGACCTTCACTCCGGTGGCACCTTCGTGCTTCAGTTCGTTCAGTTTTCGCTGGCGAGGCGCCGGATCATAAAAATCACCGGCGAAGGACCAGGCAAATGAAGCAACGCCATTTGTCCGGGCATGTTCCGCGATCGGCTTTAATCCGGCCTCCCACCAACCGCCGTCAAACAAGGTGTATTCCCACCCCATTGCCGCAGAGAAGTCGGTGAAATGATTGTAGCGCTCAATGGTATTCGGTCCTTCTGGATAGGACCACCAGGACCAGGAAGCGCGGCCAGGATGGATCCACGACGTGTCGCGCACTTGCGACGGTGTGGCGAGGTCGGTCACGAGAGTGGACATCGCGATCTGAGCGGGGGAATCTCCAAGCACGATCACGCGCCAGGGCATCGTCCACGGTGTGGTGCTCCGGGGCTCGGGACCGATATTGCTGGTTTGTCCTCGCGTGGCTTCATCGGCAGCCGGAAAGGCTATTCGATAGAGGCCATTGGAGGAGGCGGTGGAAAGGTGGCAGGCGCAATAGGAGGCATCGGTTCCCGACTCGGTGAGCAATATCCATCCGTGGTTTTGGGTCAATTGAAACAACGCGGGGAAACTCCAGCCTATCGCTTTCGCGCGGATTTGCGGCGGTGCATCCCGCGGTGTGACATGAAAGTAATAATCTTCGTAGGCTGGGGTGTATTGGCCGGCGGCGTGGTACGGCTGGAGCCAACCTTTTGTTTCGGGGGGAATCGTAAATCCGGTGAGTTCGGACCGGACAATCCGGACTTTGTTCGTGCGATCCGCGAAGCGGTATCGAAAAGCGACTCCTTCATTGCTGGCGGCGAGATCGATCAGGATGGGAGCGCCATTGCTATTAAACAGCGTGAGAGTACGAATGGAGAGTAGCGTATCAACGTGCGTGCGGTTGCCGGTAAACAACTCGTAAGTTTCGCGTTTCGTTTCGATCTTTCCGAGCGATCCAAGCTTTAACGATTGGTGGAATGATTCGTCATCGCACTCCAGTCCGAGAGGGGAAGGCGGTAGAACTACAGAATGTCCGCGCTTAACCTGGCAGGTGGGCTGGCCGTTCTCGTTTAAAGAAACGGCGATCTGGCACTTGCTGTCCGGCGATGAGACCGACCATGGGCCAGTGTTTGGTTTTGAGGTCGCCCAGCAGGGCATGGTTCCGAACAAAAAGAACAGGATTGCCAAAAACCTTAACTGAATTTCGATTTTGCGGATTATTCTATTCATGTCGAATACAGGCACGGAAACCGTAGCCTCCGCGACCTGTTCCTTCAATTCAAGGTGTGATTAAAAGTGGGTGCTCGATACGCTCGACGCTCTCATTTTAAGCAGCCACGTATAACGCTCGATGGAGCGGCCCAGCGGTCCGCTCCCTACCTTCGATTATTCGGGGTCTACAAATATTCTGCCCTGGACGGAGCTTTATGGATTGGCAATCTGAGCATCCCAAACGGGACTTGGGTATTGCAGGTGCAATCGGATTGACGCAACCTTCGTTATATGCCCGGTCACCTGCTATCATTGAGCCATTGTAGTTTTTCGCACACGGGCCTTGAACTGCCTTGAAAATGCAGTTCCTTCGGGCACATGTCAGATTAATGCTCCTTTGCGTGATGGTCACTGGAGGTTTTGCGGCGGAGACAGCGACTGTTTCAAGTAATCGTCCGCTATGGCAGCCGAAGCGGCCTGAATTTCCCCGCCTCGATTCCGCACGTCGTGTTCGCGGGGAATTGGTAAGTGTGGATTTTGTTCAACGCGCGGGAGAATTCCGGGCCAGTGGAACTGGAGAGCTCGTTGACTTTGTTTTGCCCCCGTATGGGAATGTTCATTACCTGAATGCAGAAGCCGATCTCCGGGATTTGCCGTTGGG
>JAQGOX010000248.1 GCA_028293365.1 Verrucomicrobiales bacterium
TCTCGCAAGGCCCGCCAGTAATGCATTGGAAAGGCAAATCACGTCGGACGGATGATTGGTTTTGAGCCAGGCGATCAGTTCCTCCAGTTCCTTGGCCTGATTTCCATCTTCGCCCCGAATGATGGAAAGAGTTAGCTCTCCCAAATCCTGGGCCCGTGTCTTGGCAGCACGTCCGGCAGCCCATTTCAATAAGGTCGGTGACGCCAGTGGTTTGCGCAGCCAATTCGGGGCTTTCGCAAACAAAGGAAACAGTTGCTCAAGGTAGACATTGATACCACTAAAAAAAATTGGCGTGCCCTCACTTTCGTTACTTTCATCAAGCGTCATCGGGAGATACAGAGGGATCATCAGCGTGGAATGTCCGAGGCGACGCAACTCGTGGACAAGCGCATTGTCCCGAAAGCAATTACCGCAATACATTCCACCGGCGCCGGGTGTGATCTGAACAATGTTCACGCTATGCCTAAAGTATTGGCTGGCCCAGCCCCTTGCGCAACTCAGGAAATGACTTCCGACGTCCTTGAGCTCGGAAGTGGATCGCCGTAGGGCAGCGCTTCAGGCACGGGAGCAAACTCGGCAACCGCACCGAACAATCGCGAAAAATCTTTATTCACGTCGCCGGACAAGCAGTCAGTAATGTCTCCAGCGAGATCGGGATATTTATCAGTTAACTGGCGGAAGCTGAAATTCGGATCGTAAAACGCATAAACGAGCTTGCGCATATTCTCAATTCCCTCACGAAGAACAGTGCCATAATCAGCGAACCGCATGGGAGAAAAATCATTGCTCACGATGCATTGGTGGACAACATCGCCCGCCATCACGCCACTTTTCAGTGCGAGCATAATCCCCGACGAAAATACCGGATCCAAAAAACAGAACGCATCGCCGGCCAAAACCAGGCCCTCTGCAGCGCAATGCCTCGCATGATAGGAGTATTCACCCGTGATGAAGTAGTCGCCAGTTTGTGTTCCAGGCGCAAGGTGGTTCTTAACCCAAAGGTTGCGTTCGATTTCGCGATCGAACATTGCTTTTGTCTCACGCACGCCATCCCGCGAAAGGTATTTACCCTCCGCAACGATTCCCACGCTGACCAGGTCATCGTGCAGTGGGATATACCAGAACCAACCTTTTTCCGGAACAAAGGCGACCGTGGTGGCCCCGGCGTCGATTCCTGAATCGCGCATAGCTCCCCTGTAGTAGGTCCAGACGGCAACCTTGTGCAGTTCGGGATCGCCCACCCGCCAGCGGTTGCGAATGGCTGCAAACGCTTCACGTCCCGAGCAGTCAATTGTGATCGGCGCACGAAATTCTCGCTTCTGCCCGCTCGCGGCTTCGGCGCGGACTCCGATAACTTTCCCGTCTTCCTCAATGAGTTCGCGCACGGCTGTTTGTTCCAGAACCTCGGCCCCCTGCTCGCGCGCGTTATTCAATAACAACAAGTCAAATTCGGCGCGGAGCACCTGCCAGGTTTGCGAGACGTCCTGATCGTATCGATCAAAAAAATAAAATGGTTGCGACGCGCGCCCGGAAGGTGAAACGAACTGAACACTAAACTTCTTAACGAACGCCGATGCACGCAGTTTTTCAATCAGTCCAAGCCGCTTGAGCGGTTCAAACGTAAAAGGCAAAAGCGATTCACCGATGTGGTACCGTGGAAATTTCTCACGTTCCAGCACCATGACCCTGTGACCGTAACCAGCCAGGATTGCCGCAGCCGAAGCGCCCGCCGGCCCGCCGCCAATAATTATCGTGTCGTATTCGTTCATCATCGGAGTCAAGCGGGAGGCAGGATTTCCACGATTTCCGCAATCGACCGTTCCTGGGGATCCAGAAGCGTGTTGCGACGTCCAAAAAGAACCGGCTCAGCGGAGAGCCTGAACACCCCGCGAATGAATTCGTCCGCGTTTAGTTTTAGAAAAGCTTTGGGACGGCTGCTATGCGGAATCGAGTGAACCTCTAAAATCTGCCCGAGCGGTGCATGTTCCTGCAAAATGTCGCGCCGGGCAGCCGCTGGAAACAAAGAAAGATTAATCTTAATCGCACCAAATTCGACGATCTTTCGATCGCCAATAAGGCGCAACAGCACTTCACGAAAATAGAAATCACCCCGCTGCTGCCGCATGAGAACTTCAATTTCGATATCGTCCTTGTGAAACGCCTTTAGCGTCGGAGTCATGTCGCGCTGATGCACAAGCAAATGATGGTACGGCTCCGGAACTTCATCACCCGAAACGCGCGTTATCCGGGGAAACGGCCGGCCGGCTTGCGCGTAAAATTCATCAAGAGGATGTGCGAAAGGCGCTACTGTGGGGGCTTCCGTTTTGGCCAAATCAACCGTGGAACTCATGCTATTAATTCGGTTCTCTCACGCGTATCGCGCATTTTTGTGCTCCGGCAAAAAGAATTCGTGCAAGAGCCGGTCAACCTGAAGCAGGCCTTCGCGGTTTAAACGAATCCGGTCGCCGTCGATCGATAGGAAACCCCATCCTCGCAGAGTTTCAAGTGGGAGAGCAAAACGTGTCACGACGTCGGTGTTAAACTTTTCATTGAAGTACCGGGCACTAACTTCACCGAGCTTCAACTGGAGGACGAACTCACGGATCAGCCTTTCATCGGCGGTGGGCGTCAATGCGCGGTAAACCGGAAATTCGTTCTCGCTTACTTTCGCAAGATAGGGATCAAAATCGTGGTGATTTTGATAGTGAGTTCCGTTGATGGCTCCGAAGGAGGCGACGCCGAGCGAAAGCAAGTCAGCCCCTGCCCAAAGCTTATCGCGATAAACAAATTTTGTTTTCGATTTATCTTTTACGACCGTGTAGGCACTGCCCACGGTGTAACCTGCTTTTTCGAATTCGGAATAAGCGTAGGAAACCCAGCGGCGTTTGGTATCCCAGTCTGCAACTGGCGCCACGAGCTTGCCCTCCACTTTCATTTGCCGGTAAATGGTCGTGTTATACGGAATCTCCATCTGATAGATCGTGACGCTATCGGGAGACATCTCGATGGTTTTACGCACATTTTCACGCCAGTTCGCTTCAGTTTCCTCGACCATCCCCGCGATCAAATCGATATTGATCTGGGGGAATTCGAGTTCACGTGCGTAGCCGTAAGCACGGGCGATTTCCTTTGTGTGATGAGCGCGTCCATTGATCTCGAGAATATGATCGTCGAGATTTTCGACGCCCAGACTCAAACGGGTGACCCCCATTTCGCGAATCGCTTTGAGCTTGTGCTCTGTCAAAGTGCCGGGCTCGCATTCGAAGGTCACCTCTTCAACTTCATCCCACGGCAGAAACGATTTCATCCCATCGGTCAGATGACGCAATTGATCCACGGAAAGGTATGAAGGAGTGCCTCCACCGAAATAAACGAAGTTAGGTTTACGCCCGCCAATAAAGGGCTTCGACGCGTAAAGGCTCATTTCCTTCAACGCGGTTTCGATATAGTTCTTGATCGCTGTCGAATCCTTGTCCGTGTAAACGCGAAAATAACAGAAGTGGCAGCGCTTGCGGCAAAACGGGATATGCAAATAGATCCCGAGCGGATTGCCCGGACGCGGCGAGCGTTCCAGGGCGGAATAAAAATCGCCCAGGCTTTCTTCCTTCCAAAACGAAAACGGTGGGTAATTGGAAACAAAATAATTGCCGACGGTCGTCTGCTTTTCGATCGCAGGCGCGGCTTCTCTAGCGGTTTCCGGGGTTGGCGCGACTGAGGTGCTCATAATGAATTAATCTGTCCGCTTGCTGGCGCGGTCTGCGACCCGTCATTTATCTGTTCCGAATGCATAAACATTTCCATCATCACCGCCAATTACAACCGTTCCTCCAGCCACCGAAGGGGACGATGTAAGCGGCGGGCCGATCTCGTAGGACCAAATCTCTTTGCCATCCGCCAGGTTTACCATGTAGAGCCGACCGTCATCCGAACCGACTACAATTTTATCTCCACAAACAACAGGCGAACTATCCACTTTCCCGCGCGTGCTAAAAGTCCAGACGACTTTTCCGTCTGTTTTGTTCACACAATGCAAACGCTTGTCGCGTCCTCCAAAAATGACTTTGTCACCTGCCAGCGCCGGGGAAGAAAAATAAGGAAATCCGCGATCCTTATAACGCCAGATCACCTTTCCCTCGGGCACGTCCGCACAAATAAACTCGTTGTCATAATGACCAATATAGATGCGACCCTCTGAAAAAGCACCGGACCCGGCGATATAGGCACCGGCCTCAATCTCCTTCACTTTAGTGCCGTCCTTTAAGGAAATGACGTGGAGCAGCGCGTCGCATCCGCCAAAAACAGTTTGTCCGTCGGTAATCGCAGGAGCGCCATTGATATAATTGCCGGTTTCGAAGGTCCAGAGCGGTTTGCCAGTTGCAGCGTCGACGCTGTGCAGCTTGTAATCGTAACTTCCGACGATAATGCAATTCGTCCCTCCAATTTGGATCTGATTTGCGGCACCGAGAATCTTATCGCCCGTCGTATACTTCCAAAGGATTTTACCGTCCTCCGCATTCAGCGCGTAAAGAGAAGCGTCCGTGGATCCAACGAATATTTTGCCATCGAGATACAGAGGAGAGGCCTCGACCGGTCCGGTCGTCGCAGTCGACCAGATCTTTTTTCCATCGCGCAGACTTAAAGCGTAGAGTGAGCCATCGTCTGAACCGAAAAAAACTCGTCCCTTAACAATCGCGGCGGACGATTTTACAGCTCCTCCCGCTTTGAACGTCCAAAGCAGTTTAAGCGAATTCGGCAGCTTTGTATCGGAAACTCCCAATAGCCCCGGGCTTCCACGAAACATCGGCCAATCGGCAGCGACTGAGGTCGGAACAGTTGCCCCCAGGTTCGAGAATGGGAGCAGCGCACAAAGCAGCACACCCCGCAGTCTGCGCGTGCAGAAAGCAGATAAGACGTTAAATGCGCGACAAATCATATCCTCGAAAAAGCGGCAATCCAGCGCTTCCAAGCAGCCCAAGTATCGCTCACTCCCTTTTCTTTGGCAAACAGAATTAATACGGACACGTATTAAATTCGAGTTACCGGCCCGCCGTTCGATTGCGAAAAACCATGCCCTCAACTGATCTGTTTGCGCGGATGGGCACCGGCTTTACTGCAAGCGAACTCACGAATGCCTCGCGCATGGCGATGTGCACGCTGCTTGAACCGATTAAAAGCGCTGGACTCCGCGCCTGTCACACCGCTTCAATTTCGGCATGAACATCTCCGTAACCGCCCTCCATCGCTTTTGCACGGACGCACTACTGAATGCCGGCGTCGATCCTGCCGACGCTAAAACGACCGCCGACGTTCTGGTAACAACTGACACATGGGGAACTTTTACTCACGGGACCAAGGCTCTCCGCGCCTACATCCGGCGCGTGCGCTGCAATGGCCTCAAGAAGTGTGGCACACCCCGCATTGTGAAAGAAGGCCCGGCCTTCGCTCTGGTCGATGGCGACTCATCCATCGCAATGGTGAGTTCCGTATTCGCCATGCGCACCGCAATCGATAAGGCCCGCACGGCCGGCATCGCTTTCTCCGGTTTGCGTAACAATTGTCACTACGGAGCGGCCGGTTATTACGCCACAATGGCCATTCCTGAAAACATGATCGGCTTTTCGATGGCCAATGACATCCCCTCTGTCAACGCACCGGGAGCCAAAGGCTCCGTCATGGGGAGCAACCCATTCGCCTTTGCCGCACCAGCCGGCAGCGAGTTTCCAGTTATGCTCGACATGGCCACCAGCACTGTCGCCGGCGGAAAGGTTTTCGCCGCCGCAACTCTCGGGAAGCCGATTCCTCCGGGCTGGCTCCTCGACGCGGAAGCGAATCCAACCCGCGACGCCACCTTGTTTTCACACGCCGCCTCGTTGACAGCCCTGGGCGGGTACAAAGGTTTTTGTATCGCCTTCATGATCGAAGTCCTCTCGGCCGTCCTCACTGGATCCGCCATCTCAAGAGAAGTCTTAAGCTGGACGTTCTCCGAGCCCTCGTTGCCCACCGGACATGGAGCTGCATTCATGGCCATCAACATCGAATCGTTCCTTCCGATTGCGAACTTCAAAAATCGCATGGATCACCTGATTGCTGAAATCCATTCCGCGCCCAAAACCGGCGCCGAAACGCTGTTCGCCCCCGGCGAAATCGAATTCCGTCACCGCGAAAAGGCATTGCGCGACGGCATCGATCTGCCCGACGACGTGGTCATGAGCCTGCGCGCTCTCGCCGAAGAATCAGGACTTAAATTTCCTCCCCAGTAACACCGCTCCACCAACTCCAAAAAGTAAAGTGCCCGCGAAAATAATCCCGGAATAGGCCGGGTTGTAATCCCAATATCCCTTCAGCCCAAGCAACACAAAAAGCGCGCCACCCAATACATTTAACACCACCAATACCAGTGGCATACGAAGCTCCGGCTGCAGAAACTTAAAGTCCGCCCAGACCGAAAGAAGACAAACGCACCCGCATGCCAGCACTCCCGTAAAAAGATTCGCAGGGGTCAGAATTACTATGAGCGCCGGAGGCGCTCCTTTCTTCGCGAGGCCGGCAACCAGCACAACTAGCGCGACCGAACAGACCCAGCCCACCGCAATGTTGCGGATTTTGGCGGATACCACCAATCCAAACGCTTCCGCCAGCTCGCGCAAAATCGCCGGAGCCACCTCGATCGTTCCATACAAAGTACCAAACACGGCCAGGAACGCCCCCACAAAATAAAGATACTTCAATGCCGGAAACAGCGGAGTCAGGAATTGTGACTGCAACGTCAGTAAATCGGTTCCAGCGGGAATCTGATGTTGTGGCTGCAAAATCAGCGCTCCGCAAACCGTGAAGACAACTGTGAAAATCAACACCGCTACAAAACTCAGGATGCTATCGAACAAAATCGGCCGCAGCCATTCCCCACCCGCCGCTATCCAGCCCTTTTCCCGCACGTACGAAACGTATGCCAGATAATCATACGCCGACCCGCCAATGATACCGACATAGGTCACCGTCTCAACCCAAACCGGGCGTGTCCGAATTTCTGGCAGCGCCTTTGCCCAATTCGGATAGTTGACGCTTTTCGGAATGAACAAACCGTTGAGCAATTCTCCCCAATCGGGCTGCATCATGAAAAAAGCGGCCAAAACGCTTAAAAGCATCACGGCAACGATCGCTATCTGCGCTCGCTCCAAAGTTTTATATCCGCCTATGAAACACACGATGGTAACCAGTCCCAACATGCCGATCCCCCAGACAAAATGGCCGCCCCCGCCGAACACTCCCTGCGTTCCTGTCAATGCCGCAAGCAACGATCCAACGGTGCCTGAATGGAACGCTACCCAGATCGGAAATGACAATACTGCCAGGAGAAGAAAAATCAGAGGGAACCACCCGCGCGGTCCCGGCAATTCCATCCAACGCCGAAAGGGGTGCGCTCCTGTCAATGACATATGCCGGGCTGTCGAATACACCAGCAACCACTTAAAAAATAGCACCAGTGCGAAAAACCAAAGCAGGTTATACCCAAACAAAGCCCCTGCTCTCGTCGAGAACACCAACTCCCCCACCCCTATCGTCAAAGATGCCAATACCGCTCCGGGGCCAAAAACCTTTAGCCATTCCAAAGGCGTTTGCGGAAAATTCGGAGTCATGGAATTCGCGATGGTTGCGTTAAAATCGTAAAAAACCAAGCGGATAGATGACCTGAACCGAGTAAACCTTCCGCAGATACCCGGTTTTGATTCCGATGATTGTTCCCTTCGTGGCAATTCTGCTGATTTCGGTTGTTCGCAAATTCCAATGCTCAATTCGGCACCAGGGTTTGAAACAATTTTCCTGTAATCGTGTCCTATCATTAACAAATGAAAATTAAATACGCATTAGTGGGGATTCTGGCTGGGGGAGCGGTTATTGGAAACATCTGGGCTGGAACGGTAGCCGAAGATGACACGAAGAAAACCTTTTCGGTTTCGGATGGCGGCACGCTGAAGATTGAGGCGGATCGTGGTTCGATAGAAGTTAAAACAGGCGCGAGTCAAAACGTGGAGATTGAGGTGTTGCGTAAAGTCGAGCGGGGCTCGGAGGCGAATGCGAAAGAATTGCTCGCCGCTCACGTCCTTACCTTCAATCAGGATGGTAAAAACATTTTGGTTAAAGGAGAACTGCCGGGCAAATGGACTTCGGGCTGGCGCGGGCCAAACCTTAGCGTGAAATATGTTGTCAGTGTTCCTCGCAACTACAACGCGGATTTGAAAACGGCCGGAGGAGATATCGTGATCGCGGAACTTAATGGCGAGGGTCATTACCGAACATCGGGAGGTAACATCAAGGTGGGACGAGGCACGGGAGAAATCTCAGCAAAAACTTCGGGAGGGGATATTACGGTAGCCGGATGCGATAAATCGATCGACCTGGAAACCTCCGGCGGGAGTATCAAGGCCGGGGAAATAGCGGGCGATGCGAAGGCCCGGACGTCCGGCGGCGATATACACCTGACCAAAGTTGGCGGTGTGACGGATGCTCATACTTCCGGTGGAAATATTCTCGCGGATCAATTAATGGGAACCGCGCAGGCTTCGACTTCAGGCGGGAACGTAAAGGCAAGTTTCAGCAAACAACCCGAAGGAAAATGCGTATTCAAGACTTCGGGAGGAAACGTTGAGTTGGCGCTGGCAGACAGTGTTTCCATTGATGTCGATGCACATACGAGCGGTGGCACAGTTAAGACCGAATTCGCGACGGGAGACGAAAGTAAACATAATCGGACTTCGCTGAAGACCAAAATCAATAACGGCGGTCCCCTGGTTGTTTTGCAGACCTCCGGAGGTGACGTGCGGATTCGCAAGATGTGATTGGGCGGATAGCGTTGCCATACCATCGAAGCCAAAGCTCAAGAAATCGCCTGCAAATTTGAACTGTTTGTGATGCAGTGCTCCCATGAGTACTGCATCACAACAACGGCGGTGGGCTTTGGTAACGGGCGCGACACGGGGTCTGGGAAAATCGATTGCGTTGGCGCTGGCTGACGCGGGACACAATCTGGCATTGGTCGGGCGCGATCAAAAGCTTTTGGGGGAGACTTCCGAGGCGATCCGGCGAGTCGGTGCCCGTGCGGAGATTTTCACCGCGGATGTCACAAACGAACAGCAAATCCTTCAATTATCGGACCAGGTTGGCTCCCGGTGCGGTGGAATCGATATATTGATTAACAACGCTGGGATCAATATCCGCAAACCATCGGTCGATTTTACTCTGGAAGAGTGGAATCGCGTTTTAAGCACCAACTTGACTGCGCCCTTCCTGCTCTGCCGCGCGTTCATTCCCCAAATGAAGAGCCGTGGCTTCGGTCGAATCATTAATATCACCTCGATGATGAGCCACGTTTCGCTTCCAGGACGCACGGCCTATTGCGCAAGCAAAGCTGGATTGCTCGGCTATACCCGGACGCTCGCACTGGAGCTTGCACCGGACAAAATTACAGTGAACGGAATCAGCCCGGGTCCGTTCGCGACTGAAATGAACCAACCGATCCTGAGTGATCCTGAGAAGAACGAATACTTCGTTTCGCGAATACCGCTGGGACGATGGGGCAGAGTGGAAGAGGTGGGATCCCTGGCGGTTTATCTTTGCTCCGATTCGGCCAGTTTCATCACGGGCACAGATATTGTCATCGACGGGGGCTGGACGGCTCAGTAACCCAAATCCAGTTTTGCCTGAAACTGGCACTGGCCTTGTGCGGACAAACCAACAAGCTGGTTTGTCATTAAACGGAGGCATTTGGATGAATTTCAACTTTCATTTCGGACTGATGCACTGCATCTTCGGCTCTCATGAAACGAGAAACGAACCTGCTGGTCGCGTGCTGGTTCCCTGCGATAGTTTTCGACGCGGCTCTCCTTGGGTTACTGCTCTTTTTCTCATTTGCTGCGCACGGCGTTGAACATGGCGCTGCGGCAACTGTGCGTCGCGAGGCGACGGACGCCGCGATTGCGACCATGCAGAACGGTGGAAATGCCATCGATGGAGCAGTTGCCGCTGCACTTACTCTTGGAATTGTTGACGGTGCGAACTCGGGAATCGGCGGAGGCTGCTTCATGCTCATCCGCACGGCGCATGGAGAGGTAATAGCTCTGGACGGAAGGGAAATGGCGCCCGCGGCCGCCACGCACGATATGTTTGTTAGGAAGGGCAAGGTCGAAGCAGATTTAAGTCTAACAGGTCCTCTTGCAATTGGCATTCCTGGGTCACTTGCAGTCTATGATTACGCGCTGAAAAAATACGGACGCAAGAAACTAACCGAGCACTTGTCGGCGGCGGCGGACCTCGCGGAAGAGGGTTTTATCATCGACGATGCTTTCTTTTCCCGAATGAATGGGAGTGTTTCAGAGATGAAACAATTTGAAGCGACGCGCCGAATTTTTCTCCATGAGGATGGGACTGCGAAATCAAAAGGAGAACGGCTTGTGCAGTCTGATCTAGCCAAT
>JAQGOX010000291.1 GCA_028293365.1 Verrucomicrobiales bacterium
GGAACGAAGGTTACATTGATTACGAGCTTAAAGACGTTCAGTTCGATTATCTGAATCCCAAGCGGATGATCGTGCGCTTGTTCGTGAATGAAGGCACCCGATATCGGGTGGGTTCCGTTGATTTCAAGGGGAATACCGTTTTTACGACGAACGATATCCTTCAGGGGATCGTGACCGAAGGCAAACGGGAGAAACCGACAATGTTGCCAGGGAAGATTTTTACCCCAAAGGCGCTGACTCATGACGTAGATGCGATCCGCGATTTTTACGGGTCCAAAGGTTATATTGATACCTACGTCAAACCGCTGAAGGTTCCCAACACCGACAAGGGAACCATGGATTTGGTTTACGATATCGTGGATGAGAGCAAGGGCAAATCTTTCGTAGAAAAAATCGAAATCAAAGGAAATACCAAAACCAAGGACAAAGTGCTCCGCCGCGAGCTAGCAATCGCACCCGGCGAAACATTTGACATGGTTCGAGTGAAGCTCAGCAAAAGCCGGCTGGAGCAAATGCAGTACTTCGATAAAGTTGAAGCCAACCCGGTCCCGACCGACGTTCCGAACCGTCAAAACCTGGTAATCGATGTTGAAGAGGCCAGTACCGGTCACGTGGAAATTGGAGCGGGGTTCAGTTCCATCGATAGTTTGTTCGGCTTTGTGGGATACCGGGAAGGAAACTTCGATCTCTTCAATCCGCCCTATTTCCGAGGCGGTGGACAGAAGCTGCGTATCGGAACCACCATTGGACTGGAGCGCAAGGATTACACAATATCATTCGTCGAACCATGGTTTTTCGGTAAGCGTTTGGCATTGGGAGTGGATCTGTACTACAGCCAGCTCAACTACCTCAGCAGTCTTTACAATATCAGCCAGGCTGGCGGTCGAGTGAGCTTGACGAAACAATTGCCGCATAACTTTATTGCTTCGATCAGCTATACATTGGAGAACATTGGTATTTCCAATGTTGATCCTTCCGCACCACAAGTTATCAGGGATGAGCCTTCCAACCGTTTGGTTTCGAAAATTGGAACTTCCATTGCCTATGATACGCGAAACAGCGCGATCGAGCCGAACCGCGGTCAACGGACCGAACTTTTGACGGAAATCGCGGGAGGTCCGCTCGGGGCGGAAGCAGATTTTTACCGGTGGGAACTTCGTTCGAAGTGGTATTTCCCGGGTTTCATGGACGGCCACATTTTCGAAGTCGGCGCGCGCGGCGGTGTGGTCGAGCCGTACGGCCGAAGCAGCCGAGTCCCGCTGTTTGACCGTTATTTCCTGGGCGGCGTCGATTCGTTGCGCGGTTTCAAATATCGGCAGGTTGGGCCTCGCATCGCTCCTTCAGACGAGCCGGTCGGTGGCAGCACCCTTTATTATGGCAGCGCGGAATATAGTATTCCGATCATTGACCGCCTTCGGCTGGCCGTGTTTTATGATATCGGAAATGTTCTGGCCGATCCGTACGACTTCGACTTTGGTTCATTTTCTGACAACTGGGGTATTGGCGTACGGTTGAATATACCGCATCTTGGTCCATTGCGATTGGATTACGGTATTCCGATCTCGCATGATCGATACAGTAACGGCAGTGGCCAGTTCCAGTTCAGTGCGGGTTTCACCCGAGATTTTTAGTCAATTTTGATATGAAAAAATTCACGAAAGTAAATGCCCTTTTGTTCGCGCTGGCCCTGTGTGTCGGCGGCACGGAGGCGTACGCGCAAAGCACCCCGAAGATTGCGATCATCGATCTGCAAAAGGTTTTCGATGGTTATTACAAAACCAAACAGGCCGATACGCAGCTTAAAGAGCGTGTGGCGGATTCCGAGAAGGTTTTGAAGGGAATGGTGGACGATTACCAGAAAGCCAACGAAGATTATCGGAAATTGATCGACAGTTCCAATGATCAGGCGGTTTCCAGCGACGAACGTGACAAAAGGAAAAAGAGCGCTGAAACCAAGCTTTTGGAGATTCAGGAAATCGAGAAAAGCGTCCAACAATTTCGTCGCTCGACGCAGGACACGCTCGAAACCCAGAAGCGCCGCATGCGCGGTGAGATACTCAAAACCATTCGTGATCAGGTGAATGAAAAAGCCAAGGCGGGCAACTACACTTTGGTGATTGATACCGCGTCGCAAAGCTTTAATCAAACGCCGATTATCATGTACTCGAATGGTCAAAGTGACATGACCGAGGAAGTCCTCACCCAACTGAACATCACGGCTCCTCCGGGGAGTTTGACTTCGGGAGATTCAAAGAATGGCGAAGTTTCGCCGTTATCAGCCCCTCCTGAAAAACAGGTGGTTGATCCGCTCAGCAGGCCCGTCAAGGCCACCGAGAAAAAATAGAGCGCTGGAGTTGCTTGATCGGTTCGTCTGAATGACCAATCCGGACTAACCCGGTTTTCAGATGAGATTGAAGGTGAAGAAGTCCACTTTACCGTGGAGTTGATTGTTCTGTCTGGCCAGGGACCATGGATGGCAAGGCATGCAAGACGACCTGACACTGTTTGCCGATTGGTTTGACCCTTATTTACGAGGGTTGCCCGAACGGCCGTGAAACCAGGCAGATCGGGTCGGAAGGCGGATCTCGCCCTGTTCGCGCCGAAATCGATACCATGTCTGGCTTGCGAGCTACCGAATCGTATTGAGCGCGCCAAAACGATCTCCGATTGGTGCAACGGAGGTCTGCATTATTGACGATTAATTGGCTCGTCCATTATTGATATCGTCACGGCGATTTTATTTCACGAAAGCTCAGTGAAACGAATCAATCCCATAAGCTGGTTTGGGCGATTGCGGAACGTGATGTTGCTCGCTCGCGTATCCCTCGCGATTTCTGGAAATTCAAATAGTGGGGAATGGCACCAGGACTCAGGATTTCGTTGGAAGGAATTAGATTCCACGTCCCCAGGAAGAGGTGGTTTCACTCGTTTGAATACACAGGGTGCCGGCATTGTTTTTACAAATTTCCTGAGCGACGAAAAGATCGCGGAGAACCGTGTTTTGGAGACTGGTTCCGGCGTTGCGGTTGGAGATTACAACGGAGATGGCCGACCCGATTTATTTTTTTGCAGTTTATCGGGCAATTGCAGGCTTTACCGGAATTTAGGCAATTTAAATTTTCAGGATGCGACCGCAGGAAGCGGCATTGATTGTCGGAGCCGCATCTGCATGGGCGCGATTTTTGCAGACATCAATGGGGACACCAGGGCCGACCTTTTGGTGTCGACTCTTGGAGGCGGGGTGCGTTGTTTTATAAATAGCGGCGATGGCCATTTCGAAGAGAGCACCGATTCGATCGGTACTGCCAGTCCATTTGCCAGCATGACTATGGCAATGGCTGATGTGGATGGGAACGGCACCATAGACCTTTACGTCACGAATTATCGGACGAACGATGTTCGCGATGCCGGGCAAGTGGATTTGCTGAGCATTAAAGGCAAAACGGTGGTACCTGCTGCGCTGCAAAACAGATTTCTGTTGGTCGAGGGGCGGGTACAGGAATATGGCGAGCCGGATCTATTGTATTTGAACGATGGAAAAGGTCATTTTAAAGCTCAATCATGGCTTTCAGGCAGGTTTTTGGACACCGCCGGAAAGCCGCTCAAGCATGCGCCGTTCGATTGGGGATTGACCGCCGCATTTCAGGATATTAACGGCGATGGTTTTCCGGATCTCTACGTTTGCAATGACTATTGGACTCCTGATCGGATCTGGATAAACGACGGTTCGGGCGTATTTAAGGAAGCGTCGCCAAGAGCTGTCCGGCACACAAGCGCCAGCTCCATGGGAGTCGCTTTTTCCGACTTTGATCGGGATGGGTACGTGGACATTCTCGTCGTCGATATGCTTGCGCGCAGCAGAAGCCAGCGACTGCAACAAATGCCAGCCTATACCGGCCCGCCGCCACAAATCGGCGAAATATCGGATAGGCCGCAGGAAAATCGGAATACCCTTTTGCACAATCGGGGAGACGGCACGTTCGAGGAAATTGCCGATTTTGCCGGGTTATCGGCTTCGGGTTGGTCGTGGCAACCAATCCTCCTCGACGTCGACCTTGATGGCTATCCCGACATTATCATTTCCAGCGGTCACACAAAAAGCATCCAGGATTTTGATGCAAATGAGGCGCTTGATGCGAAACGGCCGCACTGGCAAAAGATCAATGGAATGGTCAATGTCAACGGAACTTTGATACCATTTCAAAAGGCTGTTACCGCGCAACGGTTGTTGGAACTCCGCCAGTACCCGCGCATGGACAGCCCGTTCCACGCGTTTCGGAATTCACACAATCTGACGTTTGAGGACAAAACGAGTCAATGGGGCCTCACACAGAAGGCAATTCGGCGCGGAGTTGCGCTGGTCGATCTGGACGATGACGGTGATCTCGATTTAGTTGTGAACCCTCTCAATTCCGAGCCTGAACTTTGGATAAATCAAGAATCGGCGCCCCGCATTGCTGTTGAATTGCGAGGCAAATCACCTAACACCGGCGGAGTCGGGGCTAAAGTTACGCTTCGCAATGGCGCCGTTCCCGTTCAAACGGATGAGGTGACGGTCGGCGGAAAATTCCTCTCCGGCTCTCAACCGAAACTCGTTTTCGCCACCGGAGCATCGACCACCAATATGTCCCTCGAAATCATTTGGAGATCCGGAAAACGAACTTCGATCACGCAGGTTTTCCCAAATCGAATTTACGAGGCTCACGAAGAATATTAGAATAGCGCCCGGCTCAATCGCAACGGGCCAATTAAGTCTGCCTGAAAGCCGAGCTCGGGCATTCTATATCGGGCGACAAATGATCGCGCTCTCTTGCATTGCGCCCGGCACCGCTCCTCTTTATCTTTCGCGCATGACTTTGGAAGACCATTTGGGCGATATAATCCGCAAAGCTCGCGAAGCCGCGAACGTCAACGTCGATGCCGCCGCCCAGGCTGGCGGTTTAAGTGCCGACCAATTGCAACAGCTTGAGAAAAGCGGCGAAACTGCAAAGCAACCCGATTTAGCGCGTCTCGGATCTCTGGTTCAATTGAACGGTCAGAAATTGCAGGCTATCGCAAAAGGCTGGCTGCCAAAACCAGTCGAGCTGGCGAACTGGAGGGAAGTGCGCCAGGTCACGACTGAAGGTGAAGGTTATACCGTGAACGCCTATCTTGTTTGGGATGAAGTAAACCGGGAGGCCGCGATTTTTGATACAGGATGGGATCCGGCCCCGATTCTCAAAATCATCGATGAAAATCAGTTGCAACCGAAACACCTTTTCATCACGCATTCCCACGACGATCACATCGCCGGTCTTGCTAAAATACGCGAACGTTTCCCGAAAATCCGCATACATTCAGGATCGAAACATGCCCCGCCCGATCAGCGAAACCGCGCCAACGATTTTATTCATTTGGGAAACCTTCGCATCACCAATCGTGAGACACCAGGTCATGCCGAGGACGGTGTGACCTATATCGTGGGGAATTTTCCCGAGGATGCCTCGAACATTGCAATTGTTGGCGACTGTATTTTTGCTGGTTCCATGGGGCGCGGTTTTCAATCGACTGATCTGCTCAAACAGAAAGTCCGGGAGCAGATTTTTACTTTGCCCGCCGATACGATTATTTGTCCGGGTCATGGACCGCTGACCACCGTAGGCGAGGAAAAAGCGCACAACCCATTTTTTTAAAAGTCCGTTTTTATTCCCGGTCCCGATTTACGAAATCAGTTCGGAGCGATTAGCCTTCGATGCAGTTCTGGCGAAATATAGTTTGTGTTTGCGTTCTGTTGTTCGTAGCAGATTCCGCGGTCGCATATGACTGGCACGTGGAAGCCGGGTTTCGTTGGCGCGATTTACAGGTGCCCACTGCTGGCAAAACGGGATTCACACTTCTGAATGGGAACGAGACAGGCGTTCTTTTCACCAATCGTCTGGGGGAATTAGAAGGCGCGGCGAACCGCGTGCTGCAAAATGGTTCCGGTCTGGCCATTGGAGATTTCGATGGCGACGGCTTGCCCGATGTTTACCTTTGCAATTTAAACGGTGAAAATGCGCTTTATCGCAACCTGGGCAATTGGCGATTTACGAATGTCACAGTCCAGGCCGGAGTTGGACTCACGAACCGGCTTTGTCGCGGGGCAGTGTTTGCCGATATTGATGGAGATTCCAAACTCGACTTATTGGTTGCGATTACCGGAGGCGGCGTACTTTGTTTCCACAACGCGGGCGACGGAACGTTTACAAACCAGACCGAGCAAGCCGGGACTGCCTCGCCATTTGGCAGCGTCGGAATGTCTCTAGCTGACGTCGATGGCAACGGAACTCTTGATTTATACGTAGTCGATAATCGCACCGACGACATTCGCGATAAAGGGCAGATTAACCTCCAGATGGTTCGTGGAAAACTGACCATACCGGCGAATTATCGCAATCGTCTTGTCGTAATCGATGGCAAAGTGAAGGAATACGGAGAGCCGGACATACTCTATCTGAATGATGGCAAGGGACATTTTTCCGCTGCGTATTGGACAAACGGAGTCTTCTTAAACGAGTCCGGTGCATCGCTCGAAGGTCCACCGCTTGATTGGGGATTGACCGCGTCATTGCGTGATTTAAATAACGATGGGGCACCCGATTTGTACGTTTGTAATGATTATTGGACCCCCGATCGAATTTGGATGAACGACGGCAAAGGTCATTTTCGAGCCATCGCGTCCACCGCGCTTCGCAACACCAGCGCCAGTTCCATGGGCGTCGATTTCGCGGATCTCGATCGTGACGGGAATGTCGACTTTATGGTTGTGGACATGTTGAGCCGGTTCTCTCAAGTGCGCAAACGTCAGGTTCTAGCGCAAAAACCGGTTTCGATGCCGATCGGATCGATCGAAGACCGCCCTCAGGTCATGAGGAACACTCTTCAGCATAATCGCGGTGATGGAACATTTGCGGAGATCAGCCAGTTTAGTGGGGTTGCCGCATCCGAATGGTCCTGGTGCCCGTTTTTTATCGATGTGGACCTTGATGGGTATGAAGACCTACTGATTGCAGCCGGCCATTTCAAAGATGTGCAGGATATGGATGCAGGTCGCAAAATGGCAGCCAGTCGCGAAAATTTCGATGGACTCACCGATGCGGAAGAAAGGCATAAGGCATTTGTCGAAGCCAAGCTGCGCAATGACCGAATTTATCCGGATCTTTTCGAACCGATACTTGCCTTTCGCAATTCCGGGCAACTCACTTTCGACGAAACTACTGCTTCATGGGGAACTGACCAACCCGGGGTTCACCATGCATTGGCCTACGCCGATCTGGATGGGGATGGCGACCTGGACCTCGTCGTAAATAATTTCAGGGCTCCCGCGTCAATGTATCGAAACGATTCCTCAGCGCCCCGCGTTGCAATCCGTTTGAAAGGAAATGGAGGAAATTCACAAGGCATTGGAGCAAAGGTGAAATTGCTGAATGGTGCGCTTCCAATGCAGAGCCAGGAAGTAATATCGGGCGGTCATTACATGGCAGGATGTGATCCCATGTTGGTATTTGCGGCTGGAAATGCCACGAACCAAATGTCGATTGAGGTCGTCTGGCGCGGCGGCCGAATGCAACGCATTGAGAACGTAGCCGCAAATCGGCTCTATGAAATTGCGGAAATACCTGGTCCGGCAATCGTTGCGACATCGCAGCAACTTCCGAGTCCCTATTTTCGGGACGTCAGCACCGAACTCCAACACTCGCACCACGATGATGAGTTCAACGATTTTGAACGACAACCGCTTTTGTGGAAAAAACTGAGTCAAAACGGGCCCGGGCTTGCCGCCGTGGATTTCAATGGTGACGGTTTCGAAGATTTGGTCATTGGCACTGGAAAAGGCGGAACCATTGGCTTTTTTCAAAACGATGCAAAAGGAGTCTTTACCAATGTCACTGCACAATGGGCGCCGGGAGTCGAACTGCGCGATGTCACGGGAATTATCGATATCGGATCTGAATTGCTTTTTGCCTGCTCGAGTTACGAAGACGGCTCCACCAACGGGTACGCGGTGCGCAGTTTGCGAAAAGGAAATATTTCGGTGGCGGCAGGGCCGGGCTCGCCCGGAAGCGCGAGTCGATGGACCGAAATTGTGGCTGCCTCGGACTCCGCCGCGGGGCCTCTCGCGGCTGCGGATGTGAGTGGCACTAATGATTGGTGGTTGTTCGTCGGAGGTGCCGTGGTGCCAGGCAAATATCCCATTCCAGCAAGCTCCTCTATTTTTGGAAAAATTGATGGGAAATGGATTCGAAATGAAGAAAACAGCTCTCGGTTGCATGAGATCGGACTGGTGCAGGGGGCACTGTTTTCTGACCTGGATGGGGATGGCACGCCGGAGCTCATACTTGCTTGTGAGTGGGGATCGGTTCGCATTTTCAAAATTGTCCGGGGCAACCTTAATGAAATTACCTCTATTTTGGGCCTCGACGCATATAGTGGGTGGTGGACTGGGATCACTGTGCGCGATTTTGACGAAGGTGGTCACCTTGATATTGTGGCGGCAAATTGGGGGCTGAATAGGTCTTATAGAACGGCCCCCGCGCTCCCTCTGAAAATATACTTTGGCGATCTTTCAGGACGCGGATTCCTGGATATTATCGAGACCGAATATGATTTCCCCTCGAATGTGCTTGCCCCGCGCCGGAATCGCGAGCCTCTGGCTCTTCTTTGCACTGGCTTGCCGACCAATTTCAGAGCTACAAAGAGTTTAGCGAAGCCACGCTTTCGGATGTGCTAGGCAATCGCGTTCCACAACTCCAACAACCGTCGGAGACCACCGTCGCTTCCACAGTTTTTCTTAATCGAGGCGATCATTTCGTGCCGGTGCAATTGCCGCAAGAGGCTCAGTTCGCGCCCGGATTCAGCGTGAACGTCGCGGATTTCGACGGGGATGGTCATGAGGACGTTTTTCTAAGTCAGAATTTCTTTGCCACCATGCCAGAGCTACCAAGGCTTGAAGCGGGGCGTGGTTTATGGTTTCGC
>JAQGOX010000140.1 GCA_028293365.1 Verrucomicrobiales bacterium
ATGATCCGATAAAACGGTGTGTGCCAGCCAAATGCCAGCACTAAAGATATGAGCGCGACACTGCTCCAGAACCAGATGAATTTACGGTCTGTCTCCGAGAAAGCCAGGTCTGGACGCTGGAATGAGCGAAATAGCGCCCATCCACCCACGAGTGCAACCAAAACTCCTGCATAAATCCCAGTACCTGAATGACGCGCCTGACCCTGGTGGTGTTGTTCCCACCCCGGCTGTTGCCCAACGGCTCCCCAATAATTTCCTCCCTCCGCGGTATCCATCCGATAGCCGAACAGACCCGGGACAATCACTCGAAGAGTTTCGATCGGTGGCAGGCTCCAAAGTGTGGCTTCGTTCCATCTCCTTTCTTTTGATTCGCTGTCCTGTTCAGTCCCAACGATTCCTTTAATCTGAGTTCCAATCAAAGTTGATAATGCCGAAGCGGCCAAAAAGCCGGAAAAGCCGGCGACCAGAGCGATCCGGGTCGCCCCCTTGATAATTGATTTTGCTCCAGACTTCTGCTCGACCCACGCCTGGTACATTACAAATGCGGCCACGTATAAACTAAGAATTGCCCCCACATCGTAGCCCTCCATCACTGACATCCCGATGCATGCGCCCGCCAAACAGTATTTTATCCAATTCTGTTTCTCATGACCCGAAGCCATCATCCCCAAAGCGGCGAACGCTCCAGCGATAGCAATGACGATGGCTGCAAGACCCCAACACGCCATAGAAAATGGATCCGTATTGAGGGCGGCGGCAATAGCCGCAAGTACACCGGTCTGTGAGCTAAAACCGAGGCGACGAAAGAAAAACCACACGCAAAGTCCGAGAAGCAAAAGGGTAAACGGAACGAAAAATTTCGCGTAAAGCAAAGCGCCAGTACTTAGAAAAAAAGCGTATGTAACATTCGGCAGCGCACTCGGCGTTTCGATTCCAAGCCAGTTCAACGGCTGCCATCCACCGGAAAAGTTCTGACTTACAGTCTTCTCCTGGGAAACTGAAAGCCCTAACGGTGCGTCATTGGAAAAGAGCACCGAGTTTGGCTGCAAGCTGCGGGAAAACGAGATTGCGAGCACTATCAGCAAAAAGGCCAGAAGCCAGACCAGAGATTTTAAAAGAGGCACCCGATTCCGCTCCGTTTCTGGATTGGACGAGACAGTTTCAGCTTTGGCCATAGAAAAACAGACTCTAAATCAGAACATAATCTGAGGCCAATCAAATTCCAATTCCCTCGGGACGAACGGTCAAACTGTCCGCAAGGGCCGCCAGCGCGGACGCCCCTCCATGCCACGACAGGGGAAAGGTCGGAATCAAAAGGTGACAGAATTTACGGGGAGTGTTATTGGTTTTGTTCGATTTGCTCGCAAATTCTCACCATTGAGATGCGGGCGTTGATTGATTTAAACGAATGAAGATTTTGATCACTGGAGGCGCCGGATACTTAGGCTCCATCATTACGCCAACGCTTCTGGCGCTTGGCCACGAAGTTACCGTTCTCGACAACTTCATGTTCAACCAGAACAGCCTGATGGACTGCTGCCAGTATGGTGGCTTTAACGTTATCCGTGGTGATTGCCGAGACAAAGAGCTTGTCAAAAAATCCCTGGAGAGTGCAGACCTGATCATTCCGCTAGCCGCCCTTGTTGGAGCCCCACTTTGTAAACGCGATCAGATCGGGGCGCAGTCCATAAACGTGGATGCAGTCGAAATGATCTGTAAAATGGCCAGTTCCGAACAGTGGATCATTTATCCTACGACCAATAGCGGTTACGGAATCGGCGAAAAAGATAAATTCTGTACCGAAGAATCCCCCTTAAGACCGCTTTCGCTTTATGGTGTGACCAAAACGCGGGCAGAGGAATTGGTACTCGAACGAACCAACAGCGTCAGCTTTCGGCTCGCAACGGTTTTTGGGGTATCTCCGAGGATGCGCACTGACCTGCTTGTAAATGACTTCGTTTATCGGGCAGTGAATGATCGCGCCGTCGTCATCTTCGAGGGCCATTTTAAGCGTAACTATATCCACATTCGCGACGTCGCCAGAGCTTTTCTGCATGCTATCGATCAATTCCAGAGCATGAAAGGCCGTTGCTACAATGTGGGGCTCGAGGATGCCAATCTTTCAAAGCTGGAGCTTTGCGCTGTGATTGCACAGCAAATTCCTGGATTTGTTTTTCTTGAGGCCCCTATTGGCGAAGATCCAGATAAGCGCGACTATATCGTATCCAATGCCCGCTTATTAAAGACCGGCTTCAAAACGGAATGGCCTTTGGAACGTGGCATCACAGAGCTGGCGAAGGCCTATCGGATTTTGCGAGGCAACCAATACGCAAATGTTTGATCAGCTAGCTCCCAAATTGGCCGCCAAAGACCTGACTGCGGTCATTCTTGCGGGCGGTCAGGGTACTCGCATCCGACATTTAGTCCCGAATGTCCCGAAACCGATGGTCTCGGTGCTAGGGAAGCCATTCGTGGAGTGGATTGTCCGATATCTGGCCGATCAGGGAATCGAACGGGTTATTATTTCCACAGGATTCAAAGCCGAAATTGTAGACAATTATTTTAAAGCACACCCTGTGAAAAGTGTGTCCATCGCGTGTGTCGCGGAAAACGAGCCTCTTGGAACGGCGGGCGGATTCTTAAACGCAGTGCGACACTCGAACGAAGATCCGGTTGCCTGGCTGGTACTGAATGGCGACTCGCTGGTACTCGCAGATCTCGAACCATTAATCGAATTTCTCAATGAACCGGGCACCAGTGGTGCCTTGCTCGGGGTTTCGGTCCCCGATGCGGCTCGTTTTGGGACGCTGCAAGTAAGCTCGTCCAACGATCTGTTGGGATTTCTTGAGAAACGAAACGGAGCCGGAATTATAAACGCTGGTGTTTATTTATTTCGACCTCAAGTGCTCGATTTTTTTGTCGATCAATCCCGCCTGAGCTTCGAAGTTGATGTATTTCCAAAACTGGCGGCCAACAACGCCGGAATAAAAGTATCGATTTCCGATGCTCCATTTATCGATATTGGAACCCCTGAAACGTTACTACTCGCTGAAGGCTTTCTCCGTTCTGCGAACATTCCCATTCACGCGTGATCATCTCCAGAGCACCGTTACGAATCAGTTTTTTTGGGGGAGGCACGGACTATCCCGAGTTTTTCCAACACGAACCAGGCACGGTGCTCGCAACCGCTATTGACAAATATTCTTACGTCACTGCCAGCCCGTTTATGAGCCATCTTTTCGACTATTCGATTCGCGTGTCGTATCGAAAAGTAGAGCTGGCCAAGTGCGCGGAAGAAATTGAACACAAAGTTTATCGGGAATGTTTGAAGCTCTGCGGTTTGGAAAAGGATATCGAACTCCACGCGATGGCAGATTTGCCCGCGTTCACAGGTCTCGGGTCTTCGTCTACGTTTACCGTAGCGCTTTTACATGCCTTACATAGTTTTCGTGGGAAATTCCGAACCCCTGCGGAGCTTGCTTACGAAGCCATTCATGTTGAACGCGCTATACTTAGCGAAACCGTCGGATGTCAAGACCAGGTGATGGCAGCGTTTGGCGGCTTTAATATAGTTGAATTCCGCAAAGAGGACGATATCTCTGTTCAGCGGCTTCAAATTTCCGCGCAGCGTTTGGCCCAGTTGGAGGAACACCTAATACTTGTTTTCACCGGAATAACCCGACAGGCATCAGCGGTTGCGGCCCACCAGGTCCAGAAAGTCCGTCAAAACCTACCGGCTTTGCGACAAATGAAATCGATGGTAGAGGAGGGCGCTAATATTCTGACAAATCAGAGACCATTGTCGCAGTTTGGCGAATTACTGCATCGCGCATGGACCGCCAAACGCAGCCTGGACAACGGTATTTCAAATCAGGAGATTGACTCGATTTACGCACGCGGGAGGGACGCCGGCGCTCTGGGTGGAAAACTACTTGGAGCTGGTGGCGGGGGATTTATGCTCTTTTTCGTTCCGCCCGAAAAGGTCGAACATCTTAAGGCAGCATTTCCTGAAAAGCCCGCACTCCGGGTAAAATTGGACGCTCCGGGAACCCGGATTATTTTCTCGTAGGCATCGTCATGACATCCACACTTTATTCGGATCTAAAAACCATCCGCGTCGAAGCAACGCGAGAGGTTGCACAAAGTTCGCCTGATCACAATGTGCCTTGGGGAACACGTCGAGACAACAGCCGCAATTGGCGGTTCAACCAAAAGCTAAACAAACTCTACGCCAAAAAGAAAGGACCTCTGGCCGTTCTGGATCTGGGGTGTTCTGGCGGTGGTTTCGTTAAAGATTGTCTCGATGACGGAGGACTGGCTGTTGGGCTTGAAGGCAGTGACTTTTCGAAAAAACGGCGCCGCGCCGAATGGCGGACTATACCTGAATACCTATTCACTGCGGACATTACCGCTCCCTTCCAGGTTTACGGTGAGTTCGAAAGTGGTTCAAAACCTCTGAAATTCGACGTTGTTACAAGCTGGGAGGTTATCGAACATATCTCAGAACAGGATCTCATTCCAGTATCGGAAAACGTGGCTAAACATCTGGACCGGGGAGGGATATGGATCATGAGCGTTTCTCCAAACATCGAAATAATTGATGGGATTCATCTCCATCAGACGGTGCAACCAAAGAGCTGGTGGATCCGCAAGTTTGAACAGCTGGGTTGGATAAATCTCGAAACGCACCTTCACTACTTCAACACTCAATTTGTACGCGGTCCGAAATATGGGGCACCAGGTAGTTTTCATTTGATTTTAACTCGGGAAGTTGCTCAAACCCCCGCAATTCCTGAAGAAAGCTTACCGGTACGAATCTATGACAGTTGGCTCGGAAGCGGCCCGCAGCGACTACTTAAGCTGCTCATCGCAGGCCTCTGAAATTTCCAAAAGCCAAATCGCATGATCGAGATCATCAAAGAGCTAAAGGGAAATTTCGTACTGATGGACTTGGGTTCTGCGAATTCGGGAGCGCTATTCAAACCGTTCCCTGAGCTTGCCGGGGCGGCTACAGTGATCAAAGTGGACGCTCGCGCCACTGGCGCAGCAA
>JAQGOX010000352.1 GCA_028293365.1 Verrucomicrobiales bacterium
GCTGTAACACTCTTTTCCGAAGATCTCAATAATGGGCAGGATTATGACGGGGTCAAAGTGGTCAACCCTTTTCACAATTTAAGATGATTTGTGGTCCGAACGGCCCTGCCAATCTCGACCAGTTCATCTCATGATTGTTCGGGTTACATTGGATTTGGCGGTTCGCAAAGAGTTTGATTACTTGGTCCCGATCGAGTTGGAACATCGCATCGAAGCGGGCTGCCGCGTTAAAGTCCCCTTCGGAAACCGCCAGCTACTCGGTTCAGTTACCGCTATCCTGGATAAATCTCCACACGCTGCCCTAAAGCCGATTACAAAAGTGTTGCGGAGCCAGGCCCCGATCACGCCGCAAATCCTCGAGCTTGCCCGGTGGATCGCCGATTATTATTGCGCCTCACTCGATGCGACGTTGAAAACCGTGCTCCCTGAAGCCGTGCGCAAAGAAGAGGAGGGCTGGAAGCAACAACTGCACGCCCGCCTCGTTCCCGGAGCTGCGAATGCGAATCTCACCAAACGCCAGGCCGAAGTCCTCGCGTTTCTAACGGCCGCAGGCGAACTGCCGGTGCAACGATTGTTGGAACAGGCCAACGCGACGATGGGAATTCTCCGGCGGCTCGAGGAGAAAAATCTCCTAACCATCGCCCCACAAATTTCCGAACGCGATCCTTACGCCAACGAAGTCATTTTGCCAACTGCGCAGTTGGGATTAAACGCTGAGCAAACCAGTGTTCTCGCAAAAATCACCGAGGCTCTCACAGACACTTCGGATCGCAATCGAACATTCCTTCTGCATGGCGTCACCGGCAGCGGCAAAACCGAAGTCTATTTGCAGGCACTCGACTTCACCTTGAGCCAGGGAAAAGGAGGCATTGTTCTCGTGCCGGAAATAGCCCTTACCCCGCAAACGGTTGAGCGCTTTAAAGCCCGTTTTTCCGGCGGCAAACACCAGACTCTCGTGGCCGTGCTGCACAGTCATTTGTCTGCGGGGGAGCGGCATGACGAATGGCAAAAGATCCGGCAAGGCCGCGCTCGCATTGTCATTGGCGCGCGCTCCGCGGTTTTTGCGCCCGTGCATCCGCTCGGATTGATTGTGGTGGATGAGGAACACGAACACTCCTACAAACAGGAGGAAACCCCTCGCTACAACGCGCGCGACGTCGCCGTAAAACGTGCGCAACTTGAAGGCGCTACCGTTGTCCTCGGCTCCGCTACTCCGTCTCTCGAGAGCTATTTCAACGCGCGCAACGGCAAGTACTTCCTCCTGGAAATGCCGACGCGAGCTGACGATAAAAAAATGCCGTTGATTCGCGTTGTCGATATGCGCCAGGAAGCGCGCAAGGATAAACAGGGCACGCCGGTTTTCTCACGTTTTCTGATTGATGGGATCAATCGGAGAATGGACCGCTCCGAGCAGGTAATTCTCTTTTTAAACAGGCGCGGCTACGCCTCTTCGCTGCAATGTCCCAAATGCGGCTACGTCGCTGGATGCCCTAATTGCAGCATCTCCCTGACATACCACCGCCGCATTCAGAAACTTTGCTGTCACATCTGCGGTCACAATGCGAATGCCCCGAGCGAATGTCCCGAATGCAAAAACCCAGCGATTCGTTTCTCTGGCCTCGGAACGGAAAAGGTCGAAGAATTACTCGCCAAACTTTTCCCCAAAGCCCGCATCGCCCGGATGGATTCGGACACATTGAAACGGAAGGAAGATTACCGGCGTGTTCTTGGCGATTTCAAAACTGGCAAAATCGATATCATCATCGGCACTCAGATGATCGCGAAAGGTCTTCATTTTCCGAACGTGACCCTGGTCGGGATTATCCACGCCGATCTCAGTCTGCACATTCCCGATTTTCGCGCTGGCGAGCGCACCTTTCAATTGCTCACGCAGGTTGCCGGACGCGCCGGTCGTGGCGACGTCGAAGGCGAAGTCATCGTGCAGGCCTTCACTCCCTTTCATCCGGCGATTCAATACGCGCGCCGTCACGATTTCGAAGGTTTTTACGAGCAGGAAATCGGTTTCAGAAAAGAGCTGAAGTATCCCCCGATCAGCCGTGCTGCCATGCTCACTCTGCGCGGACGTAACGAAGATAAAGTGACCTTGAGCGCCGATTACCTTCGGAAAGAGCTCGATAAAAAAATCTCTGAGATCGGCGATATCATCATCGCGGGACCGGCACCTGCGCCGCTGCTAAAGGCCGAATCCTTTTACCGTTATCAAATCATGCTCCGCGGTGCCAACATGAGCCGGCTCAGCCGCTGGCTCGCCAAAATCGTCGCCGATTTTATTCCTGCAGAGGATGTTCGCGTCACTGTGGATATCGATCCAATGAATCTTGTCTGACCTGCAGTTCCCCAACTCTCGCTTAACCTGCGACGTGACCTGGTGATTGACTACGCAAAAAACATTCTTAGGCCAAAAAGGATTCCGACGATTCCTGTGACTTTTGCAATCGCGACCCCTCGAGGGACGATTTTTTCAATCAGTACTGTCACGGAAATAAGTGCGATCCACCAGAGGTTCATGACGCCAGCTACAAACAGAAGGATCATCAGAAACCAGCAACAGCCGATGCAGTAGATTCCATGCTGTAATCCCATGAGGATCGCTCCGGCTTTCCCATCGCGCCAGGCGGTCATTATAAAGTTCAGGGGTGAACGACAATGAACGAGGCACGATTGTTTCAGGGCCGTCCACTGAAAGGCTCCGGCTAGAATCAACAGCGCTCCCCCAAGTCGGGGGCTGGTTCCGACCATCATCGGGGAGAGCAGTGCAAAGCCGTGCATGAGCCACTGCGCGAATGCGGCGACCGCACTGAAGAGCGACCAGGCCACGATGTAGCCGGATGCAAAAAACGCGGTGCGAACGAAGGGCCGATTTGCTTCGCGACGCTTGCGATTGACGGAGGCGAAGATGAGGATCATGGGCGCGGCGGACGGTGTCATCATTGCGATCATCATCTCCGACCACATCAGAAAAAGCGGCAGCAGCCGGGAAGGCGCCCAGGTATTTGAATCCGGACCGGACATTTTCATTCCAAGGCATTGGCAAACCCCGGTATTCACCATTCCGCGAGCTTCATGGACCATATAGGCCCATCCTGCCAGGGTGATGACAATCAAACTCGAGAGCACGATCAGGCGGTCGAGCAGGAGGAGCCCACTTATTCCACGGGCGCGGTTCATGGACCAATCAAACGGTTTAGTTGCCGTATCGGACCCTGGTTACGAACCCAGCCTTATTAGGCCAGGAAAAGGCCAATGGACCAGCCGACACCGTGCATTCTCTTGCAGAAACAGCATCGGCATTTTTGAAAATGAAACCGGTGCCGTGCTCGATGCGGACTTGTTCAGGATCTCCGGTCACGGGATTTTTGATCGACTCCAGAGCGATCGTAATCGCCTCGCCGACCCTGGCTCTGCTGTTGATTCCAGCAAGGTGGAATTCAAATGGAACATATTGCGGTTCGTGCACCGTTGAAAACGTGGTGGCAAGAATTTCAAACGGAAGCCCGCCAACGGCCCCGGATGCGATCTGTATTAGCGCATCGCGTTGTTGTGGATTGGCTCGTTCGTCGAAGAAGAGGCATAGGGTGCCGTTGCCTTCGTGAATTGCTTTCGGCCAGCGGGCCGCAAAGCCGATGGCAAGATCATCGAGAGGAATTTGATTGAATTTGCCCTGCGAGATTTTCCATGCTCCCACGCCTTCGCAAAAACCGGAGGTCGGCGGTGCCGAGAACTCGCAGGGACAGCCGTAATCGCAATTGCAAGCCTGAAGATAATCCGCATCGAAAAACCATTTTGCTCCCATAATATCTCCTATTGGTTTTGGAGGTTTTCTCGGGCGTAACTTAAGCAGGATTGTGACTGAAATGCAATTCGCGCGCTATTCTCGAAAGCCTAACGCATGTGTTTTGTAAAAACCCTGGTTGCACGGGTCAGAGAGCGGTCGAATGAATCTTTTGCGAAGACTGCCGGTGATTCCGAGAATGTTGGAGGGTTGGTTCATATTTTAATCCTTTGGTTCAAACTCCTTAAAAATCTGACGTGTTGAGAGTAACCACTTTTCGGGAAGTTTGGAAGTGGTGAACTTCTGGGGGGATTCTGATCGCTGTTGCGATCCTTGCAATCGCCGGGGCGGCGGCGATATTCACTCCGGTCCACTAAAGAGTGGATTCAAACTATGTGGACGTTTATGTCGAGCTCCCAGCCAGGAAGGAGTGATTAAGTTCATGCCGATTTTATCGATTCTGGATCTTTGTTTTGTGCGCGAGGGCGATACACCTGCCGCTGCCCTCCGGAATTCACTGGATCTTGCGCGGCATGCGGAAAGGTGGGGCTATCATCGCTTTTGGCTCGCCGAGCATCACAACATGACCGGGGTCGCCAGCGCGGCGACGGCGGTGGTGATCGGGTATGTCGCTGGCGGAACTCGCACGATCCGGGTGGGCGCCGGGGGCATTATGCTGCCGAATCATTCGCCAATGGTGATTGCGGAACAATTCGGCACCTTGGAATCGCTGTATCCCGGGAGGATTGATCTGGGCCTGGGCCGTGCTCCGGGAAGCGATCAACTCACACAGCGGGCATTGCGGCGCAATCCTGCCGCCGCCGAGAACTTTCCGCAGGACGTTCTGGAATTGCAGGCATATTTCGAAGCTCCCCGGGACGGTCAGCCTATCCAGGCGGTGCCCGGCGCTGGCCTCAGGGTGCCGCTTTGGATTCTGGGTTCGAGCCTGTTTGGGGCCGAACTCGCTGCAGTTCTTGGCCTGCCTTATGCGTTTGCGTCACACTTCGCGCCGGCCGCTTTGATTCCTGCGCTTGAGACCTATCGCCGCAAGTTCAAGCCATCGAAACAACTTGCTCGGCCCTACACGGCGGCGGGTGTCAACGTTTTCGCCGCTGAGACAGACAGGGAAGCACGACGGCTATTCACAACCGCGCAACAAGGGTTTACGAATCTGGTGCGGGGACGTCCCGGCCGGATGCGAGCGCCGATTGATGATATCGACGGTTTCTGGAACCCATCGGAAAAAGCGCATGTCTCGTCAATGCTGGAGCGGTCGTTCGTCGGTTCCGGAGAAACGGTGCGTGCAGGTTTGAATGAATTCGTCGAAGAAACTGGAGTCGATGAGTTGATCGTTGCCTCGGCTCTCTACGATCAAGACGCGCGGCTTCGATCCTACGAAATTTTAGCGGACGTGATCGGATCCAAAATCACTTCTCCGGCGATTGAGACTGTGGCGCTTCCTTGAGGAGCGCTTTGAGATCGAGAGGGTGGGTGTACATGGCGAGGCTGCCATCCGCCGCACGGGGCCATTCCGACTGAGGTCGATCCCAATATAGTTCGACGCCGTTACCGTCCGGATCCCGCAAATAGATTGCCTCACTGACTCCGTGATCGGAGGCACCGTCGAGAGGGATTTTGGCTTCCAGCACGCGGCGCAAGCCATCGGCCAGTTCGGCACGCGTGGGGTAAAGAATGGCGAGATGATAAAGGCCGGTGGTGCCTGGAAGTGGGGGAGATCCACCTGCGCTTTCCCAAGTGTTCAGGCCGATATGGTGATGGTAGCCTCCCGCGGAGAGAAAGGCTGCTTGTCCGCCAAATCGCTGCGTCACCTCGAATCCGAGGACATCGCGGTAAAACCCGAGCGCCCGATCCAGATCGGACGCTTTCAGATGGACGTGGCCGATGCCGACTTTCGGATGCAGGGGTCGATGTGATGCGCTTTTTTTCATATGACTCCCATAATCATAACAAACGATTGGAAATCGGCGAAGCAAACCCGGAGCTTCCAAAGAACACCCACTAGACTCAGCCAATCCACCAGGTGTCACGAACCGGAGCTTTAAGTGTCGGCTTCTTCTTCACTGTGCAACCAGATCGAATCTTAAGGTCTCGTCTTGCGAGTGATTACCGTTTTCAATGCGCATAGCAAAATTTCAGCCGTGTACGGCTTCGGGATAAAATATTCGACTCCGACACTGAGCGTTTTTGTGACTATTCCCTGACTGGCGTGGCCGCTTGAGGCAATAATCAGAACCTGAGGTTCGATTGTCTTCAAGGCAATGATCAAAGCTGGACCATCCATAATCGGCATCGCCATATCGGTCAGCACGACGGCGATTTCCGAGTGATATTTCGCATAAATACCGACGGCCTCCGCGCCATTGCCGGCAAGCAAAGTCCGGTAACCGAAGCGTTCCAGCGTCTTTTTTGCAATGATGCGAATACTCTCCTCGTCATCGACGATTAAGATCAATTCATCGCCTCCCCTGGGAAGGTCAGCCCTTTCGGTCGGAGCTTCGGCGGAACTGATTTCCGAAGTGTTCGCGACGAGAAAGACGCCGAACGAACTGCCTTTGCCCGGCTCGCTGTAAACATTAATGAAGCCGCCGTGGCTTCTTACTATTGCGAGCGTCGTCGAAAGACCCAGGCCGGTTCCACGACCGATTTCCTTGGTCGTAAAAAATGGCTCAAATATTTTATTGAGCACACCCGGAGGAATTCCGGTGCCGGTATCGCTAACTCTCATGCAGAGATAGGACCCTGCCTTTGATTCAGGATTCATTGCGGCGTAAGTTTCATCCAAAACGATGTTCTCCAATGAAATGGATAGTTGGCCCCCATTCGGCATTGCGTCGCGTGCGTTTACACAAAGATTCATGAAAACCTGATGCAGTTGGGTCGGATCCGCCATCACATTCCAGACGCCGCGGGAGGATTTGAGTTTGAACAGAATATTTTTGGGAAAGGTTTCGTGGATAATTTTTTCGATATCGCGCAGGAGATGAAAGACATTGACGATCACGCGCTTTCCTTCCACTCCTTTGGCGAATGAAAGCACTTGCTTCACCAGATCAGCGCCGCGCTGGGCGCAGGATTGGAGTGTCGTCAGGAGCGACCGGCCCGCGTTAGTGTCCACCATTTCTTTGAGCATTTCGACCGACATCATGATGGGTGCGAGCACATTATTCAGGTCGTGAGCAATGCCGCTTGCCAGCGTTCCGATACTTTCCATGCGTTGCACGCGGAGAAACTTTTCTTCCAGCTTCTTCCGGGCGGTTATGTCCTGCACGGTGCCGACGATTTTTAAAGGACACTTGGTCCCTTCATCGATGATCAATTCCGCAACCTCGTGAACCACGCGTTCTTCGCCGCCGGACAGAACAATTCGGTAATCAGCACAGTAGGGCACTCGACTGTTCAGTAAGCTGGCAATTCCAGAGACAATTCCGGCACGATCAGCGGGGTGCACAATCCCAAAAAAAAGATCGTTGGTCACGGCGGTTTCGCCCGGAACGCAACCGAAAATTCGGCATGTCTCGTTTGACCAGCGCAATACATTTTTATCCAGGTCGACAACGTTAACCAAATCAAGCTCCCAACTGCCGACATGCGCGACTTGTTGAGCTATCGCCAAAGCGGCCTCGCTGTTTAACGCCTGTTCTTCCGCATGTTTGCGTTCGATGATTTCCGCTTGGAGCGTTTCATTCATTCCCCGCAATTCCTCGGTCCGTTCATCCACCAGATGTTGCAACGCGGAGGCATTCAAACGCGCCGCCTGAAGCAGTGACCATTTCTCGGTCAAGGCATGCGAAAACTGCAACACCTCAATCGCGTCAAATGGCTTCTTCAGAATCAGGAGCCTTTCAGGCGACTCCACTTCCTTCATCAAATCATCCCAGGAATAATCTGAATAAGACGTGCAGAGAACGACTTGGAGATCCGGGTCGGCTTCCCAAATTTTCCGGGCCGTCTCCAGTCCGTTCCAACCCGGCGGCATGCGCATATCCATAAAAACCATCGCATAGCGCCGACCTGCGGTGACCGCGCGTTGGACGCATTGCAGAGCTTCCGCGCCCTGGAATGCGAAATCCATTTCAAAGTCCGCGCGCTGCCGCCTATCTCGGCGGGTCCCTTTCAACACCGCCGCTTCGGCCGCATCGAATTTTCCTGCATTTGCATCAACCTGGAGAATCTTCCGGAAATCAGCATGAATGGCCTCGTTATCGTCAACGATCAGAAGCCGGTGATTTTTTTCCAAAGCCGCGGGCGGCAGCGAAGCCGTTGACGAAGGGTCAGGCTGGATGACTTGCATAGCATCAGAGTTTACGGCGGCAAGGCGATTGTCCCCGAGGAATGAAATATTTGATCTCTTGGACATAAGCGGTTCGGTGCTTTTTTGTGGACTCGTTTTTCCGAAGGGAGAACCTAAGAACCACTATTCACTGATTTCGCAAAAAAGCGAATCGCCTCTATTTTGGTGCAGCCCGCGCACACCACTACAACCATCCGTACGCCTGCTTACCAAACCTAAATGTAGAGTATAGCAATGGAAGGTATACCTTGACTTCCACTTGCTGAATCACAAAAGCTTCGACCGTGCTGGTCCGGTTGGGAAACATTCTTCTGATTACTGCGCTGCTTGCGGCGACGGGGGCGCATTGGGCGGTTCTGCAATCGGTCGCATGGACAGGTATGTTCGCCGACAACCTGCGGACGGCTGCTCTGGTTGAAGCGATTCAGAAAACTTTCGATGGCAAGCATGCCTGCACGCTCTGCGTAAAAATCAAGGCGGGGCAAAAATCGGAAAAGAAACCAAAATTCTGCTCGTCCGCGCAAAAGCTCGAATTTCTAAGCCAGCAAACCACGTTTACGCTTTTTGCTCCGGAAGCATTTATGCTTCTTTCAGGCCAGGAATTTTATTCGTCCGCACGGCAGCTCCAGCCTCCCACACCTCCACCAAGAATCGGCTTCCTCTGATCGGTTTTTGTCTCGGGATGCCCTCACGGTATGGTGTGGGGCTCTTTTTTCTTTTAACTCGATGTCTTCGCCCGAAGGCATCGTCCGTTTGATTTGATTAGTAATATGAAGATTTTGACATTTGCAGTTTTGGCTGCTGCCGGCATGCAGCCCGTTTTAGCTTGCGATTTATGCGCGGTTTATGCGGCAACAGAAGCGCAGGGTGGTGGCGGAACAGGGTTTTTCGGGGGAGTTGCGGAACAATTCACGCATTTTGGCACCTTGCAGTTCGAAGGGCGCGAAGTAGCGAGCGAAGGGCAATATATTGAAAGTTCGGTTTCTCAGTTATTTGCCGGGTATAATTTCAATGACCGCTTCAGCCTGCAATTGAACCTGCCATTGATCTATCGGGCTTTTGGTTCCGACAGTATGCACGGGACTGAGGAAGGAATCGGTGATCTGTCAGTCGTTGGCAACTTTAGGGTGTACGAAAGATTGTCTGAGAATTCAACTTTTCGCTGGACGGTTCTGGGTGGTTTTAAGTCTCCCACCGGAGGTTCTTCCAAGCTGAACACTCCCGACTCCGAACTGCCGGAGGGCATTGGCGGCCATGATCTTGCATTGGGCTCCGGCTCATTTGACGGCGTGGTGGGGACTGGCGCTTATGCGCGGTGGAAGAAAACGTTTTTGACGGCTAACGTGCAGTATGCCATTCGGTCAGAAGGAGATTTCCAGCACCAGTATGCGAACGATTTAACCTGGTCTGCGGGACCGGGCGCGTTTTTAATACTCAACCACAAATACACGCTGGCCCTGCAGGCGATGATATCTGGCGAAAAAAAAGGCAAAGATACTGTTGCAGGCGAGCCGGACGACGACTCGGCTGAAACACTTGTTTACGCCGGCCCGCAGATAAATTTCACCTGGAAAAGTAAATTGAGCGCGCAACTGGGCGCCGACTTCCCGGTGAGCAGGGGCAATTCAGGCGCACAAGTCGTGCCGGACTATCGTATTCGCGCCGCTTTTACCTGGCGTTTGTAAATCCCCACCGGGAACATCGGTAAAAACCATATCCGTACCGTTACGGTGACCCCCGCAGCAACGGTGTTGACGGTAATCTGATGGCCCTCATAGGATGAAACCTGATCGCACGAAACCGAAGCAGCGGAGGCGTGGTGTGGGTTCAAATGAGGAACGACCGGCAAAAAGGAACTTTTCAAATGTATGAGGAGAAAAGCTTAATCGCTGGAAAATGAAACCAACCCGCTGCCTATGGATTCACGCCTGAACAAAAAAAGTTCGTTGTTCGGATTCGCGATTCTGCTGATTGAATTAGCCCACCCGGTTTTTGGGCAACCCCATACGGAAACGGCCAGGGAAATCGAAGCGCTTAAAGGGCTTTCGATCGAACAACTATCTGCAATTGACATCACCTCGGTTTCCAAACGCTCAGAGCGGCTGATCGATAGCCCGTCCGCTATCCAGGTGATAAGTTCGGAGGATATTCGGCGCTCGGGGGCCTCCAGTCTGGCTGAGGCATTGCGACTGGCGCCGAACCTTCAAGTGGCGCAGGTCGATTCACGGCAATGGGCCGTGAGCTCTCGAGGTTTCAACTCCGTTACCGCGGATAAGCTGCTTGTATTGATCGACGGGCGAACGGTTTACACTCCTCTCTTTTCCGGGGTTTTCTGGGATGCACAGAATGTAATGCTCGAAGACATTGATCGCATCGAAGTCATTAGCGGCCCCGGGGCAACGCTCTGGGGGGCAAATGCGGTGAACGGAGTGATCAACGTAACCACCAAATCGGCGCGGGAGACCCAGGGAACACTTGTGAGCGCCGGAGGAGGTTCCTTTCTCAAAGATTTCACAAGCATCCGCTACGGAGATAAAATCGGGAAGGACGTTTATTTTCGACTCTATGGAATGGGATTCCAACGAGACACCACACTCCTGCCGAATGGCCGGGACGGCAACAATGACTGGTCTCTCGCTCAGGGTGGCTTCCGGGCGGACTGGCTGCCCCCGCAGGGAGAAATGCTCACTTTACAGGGCGATTTTTATGGGAGCGAAATCGAGCAACTGGCGCCGGGAGATTCCAGAACTGACGGCCAGAACGTTCTAAGCCGCTGGGCACATCCAATTGCCGACGGTTCAGACTTGATAATCCAGACCTATTGGGACCGGACCTGGCGGCGCATCCCGAATGTGTTATCCGATGATTTGAATACCTACGATCTTGATGTGCAGCATCGAATCGTTCTGAGTGATCGCAACAAGCTTGTATCGGGATTGGGATATCGACTGATGGCGGACGAAGTCGGCAATAGCGCGGCAATTGCATTTCTTCCCGAGCGGAGGAATCTTCAGCTTTTCGGCGGATTCGTACAGGACGAAACGGAGCTCGTTGAGGACCGTCTGATTCTAACTCTTGGTTCCAAAATCGAGCACAACGATTATTCCGGCTTTCAGTTCCAGCCGAGCATTCGCCTGGCCTGGACGCCTATTACGAACCAAACTGTTTGGGCCGCCGTTTCGCGCGCGGTCCGTTCCCCGAGCCGGATCGATGCGGATGTAGTTGCGCCGGGTGTCCCTCCATACAGTTTACAGGGCGGAGGCAACGGTTTTGAATCCGAACGACTGATCGCTTATGAATTGGGTTATCACACGCAATTGACGCGCCGTCTGGGAATGTCGATTGCGGGTTTTTATAATGACTACGACGATATTCGAAGCGTGGAATTTCTGCCCGGAAGCACCACGCAAACCATAATCGTGAACGGTCTCCGGGCCAAAACGTACGGAGCGGAATTTTCGCTGCTTTGGGAACCAATTGACGGATGGAGATTGCGGGGCGGATATACCTATTTCAAAAAACGACTTCTTGACACGGGCAGTGATGTGAATCATGGCACCGCGGAAGGAAATGATCCGCATCATCAAGTGGTTTTGCAATCAATGGTGGATTTGCCAGCCCACCTGGAATTCGATTCGTTGGTTCGTTACGTCGATAATCTCGACGAAATAGGGCCAACGGTGCCGGCCTATATCTCAATGGATTTGAGACTGGGATGGAAACCTTTCCCTCACTGGGAATTTTCCATCGTGGGACAAAACCTTCTGGACAATCAACATCCTGAGTTCGGCCCGCTCTCGACTCGCCAGGAAATCCCGCGGAGTGTCTACGGAAAAGTCACCTGGACTTTTTGATGAACCGATACTTCTCCATTCAGGCCGGTAGAGTCAGGCGCCCCGAGGGGAGCTTTTTCGGTAACGCTGCCCGATTGATGGCGGCTATTTTCTTTTTAATCTTCTCGATTGCACTGACGAACGGAGAGGTTGATCGTGCGAACCAGGTAAAAGCGGTCTTTCTTTTCCGCCTGACACAGTTTGTGGAGTGGCCGGCCAGAGCCTTTGAATTCAGCCAAAGTCCAATAATTATCGGTGTGTTGGGCGAAGATCCATTTGGTGAAGCCCTGGCGGCTGCGATAAAGGGAGAGAAAGTCGGGGAACGTCCCTTGATCATTCGATATTATAGACGCGTCGAGGAAGTTCAGGCTTGCCATGTGCTTTTCATCAGTCGCTCGGAAACCGCGAAGGTCGACGCAATCGTGGCGGCTCTGATGGGCCGAAGCATTTTGACCGTGAGCGAAATCGAGGACTTTGTTTTAAAACATCACGGCATGATTCGGTTTATGACCGAACAAAACAAGGTCAACCTGCGCATCAATCTGGAGACGGCCAAAGCAGCAGGGTTGGAATTAAGCAGCCGGTTGTTGCGGGTTGCGGAAGTGGTGCCCAAACGTTAAAGCATGCAGAGCCAAGAAGAGCGAACTTCAGACCGAGTTGGATGCAGAGCGCGTCAAGCTCGCAGACCTGCAACGAAGGATCAAAAATCTGGTCTTAAAGCGGGAGAAACAAACCGCGGAAGATTCAAGGTCGGGCCTGCTTCAGCCGATTCGCCGGGACCGCGACTGATCGGAACAACGATGCGCGCGTTCGCGCACATGGGAAACATTAAAAAAGGGCGGGCGAATATGTTACGATAGCTGGGACTGTAAACGCTGTCGCAACGACTACGGCTTTAAACCGATTCATTCTGGAGCCCGCGTTAGAACGGTTTTTATAAACGAGACCAGCGTTTCCGCTCCGAACGGCCTCTGAATGAAATTAACCCCGGGGAGTAGCGGAATTCGCCGGTCGGTTGCAGGTAAGCCTCCGCTCATGAAACAAACGCGAAGTGAAGATTTTAAATTCAGCAAATAAAATGCCAGTTCCTCACCCGATGAATCCGCCAGATTACAGTCGGTCAAAAGCAGTTCAACATCGCCGGTAAATCTGTCGCGAGCTTCTTGAGCCAGGTTGGCTGTTAATGTACTCCATCCTGCTCGTTGCAGAACCTGAACCATCAGCGAAGCAAGGTGCTCATCGCGGGCAACGATTAAAATGAGTGGGCCGAGCATCGAGCCAGATTAATGCAGCATCTTAAAGAGCGCCTTCGAATTTAGCAACTATTTAGGTGGGGTCATTTGGCTCCATCGTAAAACGGGTTTCCCTGCAAGATCCATAGTTCACTCTTGAGCTGCTATATCGCACTGTATCAGGAAATTCCCGGCTTGACAAATTTAATGCCAAAAAATCGAAACAAAAAACAGAAGGGATTCGATTCGGTCCTCAGGATGAATTTGATGTCGCCCGGGAGATTTGAGATGCATTGTCCCACCGCCACTATTTTGATCGACCAGCTGCACTCTGCCAGTCATTGTTTTCAACGTTCACCGGTATGCAAAAGCATCCCGGGTAAAGTCTCGGACTATTGACACCGTTTTTTTAAAACTTCGTATGTCGCTTGAGTTATACGCGGACATGTAGAACCAATGGTTTAAGAGATGCCCACAAACAGTGATCGATTCGCGAAGACACCGGAGCCTCCTTATTACGCGGTGATTTTCAGTGCGCAACGCACTGAAGGCGAGCACGGCTACGGTCAAATGGCGGCGCGCATGACAGAGTTGGCCGTGAAGCAACCCGGTTTTCTTGGCATCGAGAGCACACGCGATGCGGAAGGTTTTGGAATCACGGTTTCCTACTGGTCCAGCGAGGATGCAATTGCCGCATGGAAGCAACACTTGGACCATAAACCCGCTCAGGAAGCCGGCAAGAAGGTCTGGTACGTTGATTATCAGCTTCGAGTTGCGAAAGTTGAGCGAGCCTACGGAAAAGTGAAAAGCTGATTTCGTTTGCCTGCGATCAGGTCCAGCTATGATTCAGTTCCTGATTCACTACGATTTTCAATGACTCGGGTTTGGGATGCGCCGCAAGATCGACCGCCTGGTCCGTTTCATCGAGAGGAAATTGGTGCGTCACCAAATTGCGAACATCGAGTTTTCGAGAGAAGACCAGTTGTGCAACTTCCTTTTGTAACAAAAAGTCCGAGGAATAACTTCCCAGAAGTTGTTTTTCATCAACGCAAATCGTCGAGAGATCCTGCTGGCTGATCGCGCCTCGCTTGGTGTGAGCGAAGAGCAGGATTTCGCCGCCGCCACGTAATAGTTGCTGCGCCTGAGCGAGTGCAGCGTCTGAGGGAACTGCGATGATCGCGGCATCCAAACCACCATTAACTTTTGTAATTTGACGCACTCGGTCGGTGAAAGTCGCGGCATCCGCGCGTATCGTCCATTGTGCTCCCCAATCTTTTGCGAAGACTAGCCGTGCTTCCAGTAAATCACTTCCAATAACTTTCATTCCGTTAAGAGTCAGTATTTTCGTGAAAAGCAACCCAATGGGTCCCTGGCCCGCCACCAGCACCGTATCGCCTTTCAGCAACTTCAGCAGCTTGACCGCCTTAAGCACTGTATTGACCGGTTCGAGCATCGCCCCTTCAACCATGCTATTCTTTTTTGGAATCGGCACGACCCCAGGCAAAACAAAATCCATCACCCGCACATATTCGGCATAACCGCCTCCCGCCGGTTCGAATCCAGCCGTAATCCCGGTTTTTTTATAGGTGGGACATTGGGCGAATGCGTGATGCCGGCAGGCGTGGCAAGTCAGGCAAGGGACATGATGATGCAATCCGACCCGCTGCCCGACCGAGAATCCCTTAACCGTGGCTCCCACTTTAACAATAGTTCCCGCGGTTTCGTGACCGAAGATGCGTGGGGGAGGCAACGTTCCGTAATGGATCTTTTTGATATCGGTCGGACAAATGCCGCAAACGGCGACTTTCACCAACAGCTCATTTGCCTTGATCGAAGGCACTGGAACAGTCTCCACGCGCAAATCGTTTTTGGCCCGGTAAACGATTGCCTGCATCTTTTTGGGAATTCGCATCTGCACCCTCCTTCAATAGTTCAAAACCAGGAACAACGAAAGCATCGAACGCGCGATTCGCAGTTCAAGGCTTCGCCGCTGAAAAGGAAATGGTGAAAGTCGTTCCCTGGCCAGGCTGGCTTGATAACTGAATGCTACCCTCTTCCGCGTCCATGATCGCTTTGCAGATAGCGAGGCCGAGGCCGGTGCGGCCCGATGCATTTGAGCGCGATTTGTCCGCGCGATAAAAACGCTCAAAAATGTGTGGCAAATCTTCTGGTGCGATCCCGTTTCCGGTATCGGCAATTGTGAGCCAGGATTTTTCTTCGCTCCTTCCAGTCGTCACGTTGATCTTGCCTGATGGCTTGTTGTAATAAATGGCATTGGTGAGCAGGTTCGTAATCACCTGCGCGATCCGTTCTGGATTTCCCACTGCGGGCGCTGGTTCCATCTCGCAATTCAGTTCCAGGCCATGCTGCTGGACGATAGTTTTTATGCGGTTCACAGACGTGGACGCAAGTTCGGCGAGATCGATCGGTTCTCGGACCTTGTCTGCACCGGCATCGACCCGGGCCAGGGTCAGCAAAGATTCCGTCAGTCGTTTCATTTCCTGGGCGGTGTCCAGACAGACCTCGACAGTCTCGCGATATTCGGCTGCGGTTCGATCGCGCGCCAGTGTGGTTTGCGTTTCAGAAATCAGAACGGCCAGTGGTGTGCGCAATTCGTGAGACGCGTCTGCCGTGAATTGCTTTTGTTGTGCGAACGCAGCGTCGAGCCGGCCGAACGTGGAATTTAAAACCCGAGCCAAACGTCCCAACTCATTCCCTGGAGCTGGCTCTTGTATTCGTTCAGACAGGTTTCCTGCCGAGATGCGGCTCGCGGCTGCGCTGATTTCCTCGACCGGCCGGATCGCAGAGGTTGCCAGCCACCAGCCACCCCCGCAACCGAGCGCGAGGACGCCGAGTCCTGCAGCAATCAGCCAAAAAGTAAATTGCGAAAGACCTCTTAATTCGGCGACCACGGAATGTCCTGCCAGCACGCAATCTCCCATCTCCGTGAAATGATACACCTCTCGATACGTTTCGCGTGTCCGGGCATAGGTCCGCGTATCTTTGGATTTATGTTCGGGAATGACAACGTTGGCCGGGCTGTTCGTGGACGCTTTTAAAATCGTTCCGCTGCGTGACCAGACCACGAAGTAAAAAGTGTTCGTATCAGTTTCATCGAATGCGTTCGCGAGTCCGGGTGGAAGTCTCAATTCGCGTGGCGGACCTTGTCTTTCCGGAGGACGATCGGGATGGTCCGGGTCGGGTTGCTGGTCGGGTGGGGGAGGTCTTTTCTCGAATCGATCGTCCGGTCCAAAGCGACCGGGACGGTGGCCGAACTGCGGCGCCCCAGGACCAAAAGGAGGTCGTCCGCGGAGAGCTCCGCTGAGGCCGCCTACTCGCCTCTGCAGCTCTTCATCAATTTGGTTGAATTGATTGAGCCGGTGCAACTGAAACACAGTCACTCCGAACCCGCTCAAAACGCAGATCAGCAAAAATGCGAGCCACAGTTGCAGGCGCCAGCGAATCGAGTTTGGAAAAAATGCACGACTCATGAATCGATGCAGTAACCCTGACCCCGTCGCGTGGCGATCAGATCATGTCGGAGCTTTTTCCGAATGCTAAAGAC